>JBJMGJ010000260.1:0-4269 GCA_045807965.1 Bryobacteraceae bacterium
GCCCGGAATCTCCTCCCTCGCGGGTAGCCGGATCAAGCGGTATCTCGGCGAGTAGCGGCACCTTCATGGTCTGAGCGGTGCGTTCGCCTCCGCCTTTTCCGAACACGTACAGCTTTTCGCCGTTGTGCTCGAGATAGCTCATATTTTCCACAATTCCGAGGACCGGTTCGCGTACCTGCTCGAACATGAGTACGGCCTTGCGCGCATCTTCGAGCGATACGTCCGAAGGCGTCATCACCACGACCGCACCCGTAAGAGGTGTGGTTTGGATCAGCGTCAACTGAACGTCTCCCGTGCCGGGCGGCAGATCGATGATCAAGTAATCGAGTTCGCCCCAGTCGACGCTTCGAAGGAATTGCTGGATGACGCTATTTAGCATAGGTCCGCGCCAGACGAGCGGCTTATCGCCGGGGTTCAGAAAACCCATGGACATCAGCTTGATGCCGTGTGCTTCTAACGGCTGGATGCGTTGACCGATCGCGTGTGGCGTCTGGCGGACGCCCATCATCAGAGGGACGTTGGGCCCATAGACGTCGGCGTCCAGCAGGCCGACCTTGAAGCCCAGCTTGGACAAACTGATGGCAACGTTCACGGCGACTGTGCTTTTGCCCACGCCGCCCTTGCCGGAACCTACCGCGATGATGTTTTCTACGCCGGGAATCGGAAGCTTCGGCTGCTCCGGAGGAGGCTGTGGACCCATATCCTCAAGCTAACATCAGGCCCGGTTGTACCTTGAGGTCGAGACTGGCGAACTCGTGCCGCTGGAATTTGGTAAACGCCGCGGCTGCAATCATGGCAGCGTTGTCGGTCGATAGCCCGCGAGACGGGAAGTGGAACGAGAGTCCACGGAAGCCCTTGGCTCGCGCTCGCAAACCAGAGTTGCAGGCAACCCCGCCCGAGACGATCACCGAATCGGCTCCGATTTGTTCAGCGGACGTGTGCGCACGTCGCAGAAGTTCCTCGATGACAGTTTCCTGAAAGCTAGCCAGCATGTCGAGTGTTCGCTGGGGAGTAACACCGAGCCACGCTTCTAAGCTCGTATCGCGGTTGCGCCGCCGCAGAGCGGTTTCTTCCGCCATTCCGGATTGATTCTCCGTCCAGCGCAGGACCGCGGTTTTCAAACCACTGAACGAAAAATCGAGTTCGTTTCCTTTCATCCGGGCCAGCGTGAATTTCACTGCCTTCGGATTCCCGTAAGGTGCCAGCTCATCAATGAGAGGGCCGCCCGGGTAGCCAAACCCGAGCAGCTTGGCGACTTTGTCGTAGGCTTCGCCCGCGGCGTCGTCTCTTGTCTTTCCCAGCAGACGATAGGAACCTGGCTCCTGAACCTCAAAGAGATGGGTGTGTCCGCCACTCACAACCAATGCCAGCGCGGGAAAGGTCACCTCGGGATGCTCCAGCAACACCGAATGGATATGACCTTCGACATGGTTCACCGCCACCAGGGGAATGCCGGCGGCAAAGCTGATCGCCTTTCCGTAAGTCACCCCGACGAGCAAGGAACCGATGAGTCCCGGCCCAGCGGTAACGGCCACCGCGTCGAGACTATGAAAACTTGCTCCCGCACGCTCCAGGGCTTCTCGCACGACGGGAGTTACCGCGCGGAGATGCTCGCGCGAGGCAAGTTCAGGGACCACGCCGCCATACTTCGCGTGGACAAGCTGGGAAGCGACCACATTCGAGAGAACGAGTGATCCGCCTTCTACCACAGCGGCCGCGGTTTCATCGCACGAACTCTCGATTCCTAAAATAATGGCTTGGCCCAAGTCTCTGAGTTTCATTATGAGCTTCCCGAGTCTCTCATCGCTCAGGAGCCGCTCGCGCAACGATCAGCGTCGCGCATGATGGTGGTTTCACGAGAAAACCAATCCTTCCACGACGATGTGTTCTCGAATTTCTCCGGGTACCTGCATCCCGGCGATTGCCTGGTTTTAAATAACACCCGCGTCTTTCCGGCGAGACTGCGAGGAAACCGCAATACGCTCTCCGGCGCCGAGATCGAGCTGCTTCTCCTCCGCGCTTTGGACGGCGAGGAAAAACAATGGTTGGCTCTGGCGAAACCCGGTAAGCGCGTGCGGAAGGGGGACAAGCTTCTCTTCGGACTGGGCTTGGAGGCAGTGGTCAAAGATCAGGGCGAGTTTGGAGAACGGATTGTGCAATTCGAGGCCGATGAACCGGTCAGAGAGATACTCGAAAAGATAGGTCAGATACCGCTGCCACCCTATATTCATCGTTCACCGGACCCCCATGATCGTGAACGGTATCAAACCGTCTTCTCCGAAAAGCAAGGTTCCGCGGCTGCTCCGACAGCCGGACTGCACTTCACGCCAGAGATGCTCGCGCGCTGTTCAAGCGCAGGCGCCTCGGTTGCTTACATCACCTTGCATGTGGGCCTGGGAACCTTCGCACCATTGCGGGAAGAAGAGCTCTCACGCATTCAGCTCCATGAGGAGTATTTCGAGGTTTCCGCGGAAAGTGCGGAAATCATGCGAGCCGCGAAACGCCTGGTTTGCGTAGGTACAACTTCCGTTCGAACCCTGGAGACCGCCATGCTGCGTGGTGGTCTTCAGGCCATGACCGGTGAGACGAATTTATTTATCTATCCGGGCTTTCACTTCCGTGCGACGGGAGCGATGTTGACGAACTTCCACCTGCCGCAATCGAGCCTTCTGATGCTCGTCTCCGCCCTGGGCGGGAAGGATCTGGTCATGGCCGCTTACAATCATGCGGTACGGGAACGATACCGATTTTTCTCTTACGGCGATTGTATGTTGGTGCTTTGAAAAGTTACTCTTTCTCCGCAACCACTCCGAGGGCTCTCTTCGCTTCTTCCTGAATGAAATAGTCCGGATGGTCATCGAATTTCCGCTTGCACTCAGCCGAGCAAAACGGGTAAGCGTGCCCGCCGTATTCCGAGAAATATCTTGGTTTCTCTTCGGCGATCTCGGTCCTGCAGACCAGGTCGGTTCCCACGCCTCAGTGTAGCTTCAGCCGATCTTAGCTTCGAGTTCCGCCCAACGTTCGTATAACTGATCGACGGCAGCTTGGGCCTCCTCGACGCCCCGCAGCGCCTCCGTCAATCGTCTCGGCTCCCGAACGACATCGTTGTCTTCGAGTAGCACTTTCTTTGAAGCGAGGAGTTCCTCAGCAGCCGAAATACGCTGTTCGATGGTCTCGAAGTCGCGGCTGTCCAGGTACGAGAGCTTCTTCTTCGGGCCGGGGGACAGTGTCTGAGTTTTCACTGCGCCCGATGTGGAAGTGGCGTCTTTGCCCCTGCTCTTTTGGCCGGATTGCCAGTCTTCCCACTGGCCAAAGTCCGCGAAGCTTCCTCCATTTCCCTCTCCATCCAAGCCCCAGACGACTGTGGAAACCCGGTCAAGCATGTAGCGGTCATGCGTGACAAGGACGAGCGCTCCTTTGAACTCGAGCAGGCTTTCCTCGAGAATCTCGAGGGTTGGAATGTCCAGATCATTCGTGGGTTCGTCGAGCAGCAACAGATCGGCCGGTTCGAGCATTAACTTCGCAATCAGCACTCTCGCCCGTTCTCCACCCGAAAGCCGACCCACGGGCTGGTTCAATTGTTCACTGGTGAAGGCGAAGCGCGCCGCCCACGAAGCAACGTGAAGCGTACTGTCGCCGTAGAGCACTGAATCGCTATGCGGGGCGAGCGCTCGGCGCAGGCTGACTTCCGGATCGATGACACGGTTTTGGTCGAAGTAAACGATGCGCAAGCCCTCAGCTCGCACCACTTCTCCTCGGGTCGGCGTCAATTCGTCTCGGAGAAGCCGCAGAAGGGTGGTTTTTCCGCTCCCATTCGGTCCAACCAGACCCACGCGGGTGCCCGCGGTCATGACAAGATCGAGATCGCGCAGGATGGAGCGGCCGTCGATGTCGAACCCGGCGGATTTCAATTCGACCAGCCGCTTCGTTTTGCGATCAGTTGCCTTGAAATCGATATCCGCGCGAGTTGTGCGCGTTCGGGAGTTCAGATCGCTCAATTGCCCGATTAATTCATTTGCCCGGTCGATTCGGGCCTTCGCCTTGGTCGCTCGCGCCTTGGGACCGCGGCGGAGCCACTCAATTTCGGTTCGAACCCGGTTCCGGAGCGACTCTTGTTGCTTATTTTGAGCAACGAGAAACTCATCTTTTTTCTCGAGAAAGTAACTGTATTTGCCGGAAACACGGAGGATCCCTTCCGGGTAGACACGGTTTAGCTCGGCAGTTTCCGTCCCAACGTTTTCGAGGAAATAACGATCGTGGCTGATGACA
>JBJMGJ010000261.1:0-3347 GCA_045807965.1 Bryobacteraceae bacterium
ATCGCACGCGAGTTGCTACGTGCTGTGGAGCCGATGGCGATTGAGGCGGCACTTGAAGCCGAGCGCAGGCATATGGAGCTGCAAGGCGAGCGACGACGCATCGTGGAGTTGGAACTGCAGCAGGCGCACTACGAGGCTTCGCTTGCCGAGCGACGCTACGCCGCCTGCGATCCGGATAATCGGCTTATCGCTGCACAGCTTGAAAAAAGCTGGGAAGCAGCACTGCAGCGTGTAGAAGGCTGTGAGGCGCGATTGGCCGCACTGCAAACGCCAAGCTCCACCACATCAATACCCAACTTTGTCGGGCTCGCAGACGACCTCGAGGCCGCCTGGAATGCACCAGGGGTGACCATGCGGTCGCGCCAACAACTTCTTCGCGCGATGATCGTTGAGATCATCGCCGATTACGATCAGAGTTCGCGTGAGATTGTCCTCAAGATCCACTGGCGTGGCGGCCAGCATTCTGAGCTCCGCGTTCCTAAGCCTAAATCCGGAGAACATGGCTGCCGAACTCTTGACGAAGCCGTTGCCGTGATCGGCACCATGGCGACGCGCTGGTCGGATGAGGACATCGCTGCCACGTTGAACCGCATGAGATTGCCTACCGGGCAAGGTAAAACGTGGACCGCAAACCGAGTCAGTTCTTTGCGTCGGGTACGAGGAATACCCGCGTATCGATCGGCCGAGAAGAATGGAGAGTGGCTCACCATGTCGGAAGCCGCCGTGAAACTCGGCGTCTCAAATCATCAGGTTCGCCGACTCATCAAACAAGGTATCCTCGCTGCCGATCAGGTCGTTCCCGATGCTCCGTATCAAATCCGAGCCAACGATCTGCTGGATGAGCGCGTCACTACGGCGATCGCACGAAAAGGTCGTCCGTGTCGGCCGAATTCCGAGAAGCAGTCGTCCATGTTTTCAGGCACTTGAAAATGAGGTGCACAATGAACTCCCCACTGCAACAGCACGCAACGCCCTTTCGGCGCTGTTGTTGTCGATCTCCAGCGAACCATCGTCGCAATAGCGCAGCAGGGCGGGCCAGCGTCCGAGCGCGTAGTGAATGGCTGCTGCGGTCTCAGACTTCCGAGACCACTTCGTCATTGATTCTTTGAACCAATTCTTTAAGGAGGTCAGCAGTGGTCGCGACCGGGTTTGCCGTTCTCGTTGCCGTTCATCCGGCGACCGGCCCCGGATCTCGCTTTCAATCGCATATAAGGAGCCGATGCGTTCCAAAGCCTCCGTGGTGACGGGGGAAGCATGTGCCGCATGCAGGTCAAAGAACTTGCGGCGAACATGCGCCCAGCAAGCTGCCTCTTGGATGCGACCTGTGTCGTATAGCCGTTTGAACCCGGCATAGGCATCGGCCTGCAGCGTGCCCTTGAAATCGGCGAGATGCCGGTGCGGATGCTCGCCTCGACGGTCAGGCGAGTAAGTAAACCAGACTGCCGTCGCGGCGCGGTCGCCTGCCGGGCGATCATCGCGAACATACGTCCACAAACGCCCTTGCTTGGTTCTGCCCTGACCCGGTGTCAACACCGGAACGGGTGTATCGTCGGCGTGCAGTTTGCCAGCGCTCATGACGTATTGCCGCAGAGCTTCGTGCAGCGGATTCAGTAACTCGCTGGTTGCGCCCACCCAGTCGGCAAGTGTAGAACGCTCGAGATCGACGCCTTCGCGGGCGTAGATCTCTGCTTGGCGATATAACGGCAAATGATCCGCATATTTCGAAACGAGAACATGCGCCAGCAGCCCGGGTCCAGCTAAGCCACGGGCAATCGGACGAGTTGGCGCTTCCGCCTGCACGATGGTGTCGCACTGCGTACAACTCAGTTTCGGTCGAACATGCCGCACGACTTTGAATCGTGCGGGCACGGGCTCCAACATCTCCGAAACGTCTTCACCGAGCTTGCTCAAACTGCCGCCGCACGCTGGACAGCCTTTCTCATCTGGTTCGTGGACCGCTACTTCTCGTGGCAGGTGATCCGGCAAAGGACGGCGTGCCGGCTTGCGTGTTGCCGCCGCGAAGACCGCAGCCGCCGCATGGATCAGCGTCTTTTCGGTTTGCTCCTGCTTCTCCGCATTGCTCGCTTCTAACTCTTCGAGTTGCAACTCGAATTGTTCGATTTCGCGCTGAATCTTTTCCGACTTACGGCCAAACTGCAGACGGCGTAACCGGGCAATAATCAACCGCAGACGTTCGACCTCTGCCTCATGCGAGGAGATCTGCGCGTGCTGCTTGATCACCATGTTCCGCAGTGCCGCAGCATCCAATGTGTTCAGATCTGGCAGCGGCGCCACCGGCATCTTCAAACTATGCCATGCTTTTCCTGCTTCGTCAGCAGTTCGCTGAACATTTTGATCTGTTTGTGTTCTGCAACTCAGACTGCCATCTCAGGCTCCCACGTGCGGGCTGGCTGGCGCCAATCAATCCCCTCAAGCAACATGGATAACTGCGCTCGAGTTAGCGACACAGTCCCGCTTTCGGCTTTGGGCCAGATGAACCGGCCACGTTCCAAGCGCTTCGAAAACAGACACAGACCATCGCCGTCCCACCACAGCAGCTTGATGAGATCGCCACGCCGGCCTCGAAATACAAATACATGTCCGGCGAATGGGTCCTGTTGCAGCACCAACTGCACCGCCGCACTCAGTCCCGTGAAGCCGCGCCGCAGATCAGTCACTCCAGCCGCAATCCAGATCCGTGCTCCCGGTGGCGGCCCGATCATCGCGCCAGGCACTCCAACACAGCACGAACCATTGCAGCATCTGCTCTACCTTCGATGCTGACTCGCGCTCGCGCGAACTCGATGTGAATAGCTCCGTCTTGATTCCGTTGTGGCTTCGACGCGCGGCTTCTCTTCTCCGGCTCTAACCCTTCGGCGATGCGTACTGCCAGCATCGCTGGTGCCGGTGCATCCCCAAGCTGTCCATTCCGATACAAACGGCGCCATTTTCTGATCTGACTGGGATGTACCTCGTATGTCTCTGCCACGTCCCGAACAGTAGTCCCGGGCTTCAGCGATGCTTCCGCAATCTCGTGTCTTTCCTTGATTGATCTTCGGCACCGTCTCGGTTCCGGCTTTCGCTCCGTTCCGTCCGCCTTCTGACTTGCCCTGCTCATCACACTTCGCGGCTCTCTCTTCGATTACCTCCTCGAAGCATGACCCTCGCCGCACTGAATTATCAAGACGGCTTACACCGGACGCTTACCCAGCTACGACAGCTCACGACTTCAGTTTTGATGACCGACAGCCGGGTATTCAGGAACCAAAGCCTTCTGCAGTCATCAGTCAGAACGCGTCTGATCAGCCGTGGTGAGCTTTACGTGTAATCGCAAAACCAATTCTTGG
>JBJMGJ010000262.1:0-5058 GCA_045807965.1 Bryobacteraceae bacterium
CCAACGCGCTCAGGCAACGGCCGGAGAAGCAGGCGGATATATCGCCTGCTTCTCAAACTAAGAACGGACCTGGATTATTCTTGCGCGGAGATCTGCTGATCGGCTTCCCGCCAAGCACTGATTTTCAGCCGCCGGCAAACCCAGCACAGGTTCTCGTCATCAGGAATCGGCGGCCCGGCTAAAGGAGTGCAGACCGTGCCGCAGACCGCGCACCGTTTGGGTGCAGCGGCTCGCTCAGACTCGACCGACTTTTTTGCCAAATCGAGAATCTCAGGCGCAATGATTGGCTCAGTCGTCGATTTTTTCTTCATCGTTGTTTTCACTATAGTCCAGAAGATCTCAAGTTTTCGTCCGAAAGCCTAAATCCCGGAGCTCTAAGCGATTCCCTGAGTACTTCCCTCACTAGTGTGACGCACCAGGGTGCCCTGTGGCTTCGGGAATAGATGGCAGTTCGGCATTTCCGAAACCACAACGTTGTAAAACTTTAATGAAGGATGAAATCGGAGTGAAGGTCGAAGCTAGGTTGATATGCGTATGAGCGATGTAGCTTTCTTATTTCCCGGTCAAGGCTCCCAATTTGTCGGCATGGGCAAGCAGCTTTACGAGCAATACCCGGTCGCTCGCGAGTTTTTCGAGCGCGCCGACCGTGCACTTGGTTTCAAGATCTCCGAACTCTGTTTCGAAGGGCCGGAAGAAAGCTTGAAGAAGACCGAGCTGACACAACCTGCGCTTCTCACCGTGTCGGCTGCTGCGAATGCTGTGTTGAACGAAGCCGGCTTCTTTCCGGCGATTGTTGCCGGCCATAGTCTGGGCGAGTACTCCGCGCTGCAAGCTGTCGGTGCCCTGCCATTCGAAGATGCTGTCGTGCTCGTCAATAAACGCGGGCGATTCATGCAGGAGGCTGTGCCGCAGGGTGAGGGTGCGATGGCCGCTCTGCTGCGCCTTCCCGAGGGTAAACTCGACGCTGTTTTGGCGGGTGCGCAGAACGGGCACGTCGTTACGGCAGCAAACTACAATTCCCCCGAGCAGGTGGTGATTGCGGGTCACGCGGCGGCAGTGGCGCGTGCCATGGAGCTTGCAAAAGGAGCAGGAGCAAAGCGAGCCGTCGCTCTTTCCGTAAGCGCTCCCTTCCACTCGCCGTTGATGAAGCCAGCGCAAGAAAGTATGAAGGCAGAGCTCGATCGCATTCAATTCAACAATTTGTCCGTACCGCTGATCACTAACTGGCAAGCCCGCGAGATTTCGACCGGCGAGGCCGCGCGTGAAAGTCTTTACGAGCAGATTCCTAATCCTGTCTTGTGGACTGACTCTGTGCGGGAGCTTGCGAAGCGCGGAGTCAACCGGTTTGTAGAAGTAGGGCCGGGCAATGTGCTACTTGGGCTTTGCCGGAGTATCGCTCCTTCACTCAAGGGCGCGTCGTTCGGAGCTCCGGGTGATCTTGAGAAGGTGAAGGCGCTGCTCAGCTAAATCGAACGAGCAACGTCCACGAGATCGATGAAGAGGCCGTAGGCCGTCTGCTCTACTCCGGGATTAATCGAAACCGTTCCGATCGTGCCCATCAGGTCGGTATGAAACAGCAATACGTTCGAGGTTCCCTTGGCGGTCGCCAGCATATCGGTCTGCGCGACCACTTCCGGCTTCACTTGTAACCTAACAGCGTTGCCGACGCGTTCGCCTTTGCTGACCAGCACGGTAGTCTCGCCCGACCGAGCCAGTGAAATGGCTTCGTCTGTCGTGAGTTCTTCAATGCCGCGCCGCTCCACCTGCTCCGGAGTAACCCGCGCATCCATCAGGACGTTGGCTAACGCAGCTGCTTTCGCGGCCGAATCCCAACCTTCGATGTCATAGGATGCATCCGCCTCCGTTATACCGAGGGCCTCTGCTTCACGAATCCCGTCCGCCATCGACAGGCCACGCTCCATGGCGGCAACGACAATCTTCGAGGTTGAATTTAGGGCGCCTGTGAAACCAAGTATCGTGACACCGGGCAGATTGTTACGTACGGTGTTGAAGACCGGCGCACCGTCCATGACTGTCGACTCGAATCGAAATTCTACCTGTGCCAGCTTTGCATCGGCGTCGAGTGAGGCGTACGCATGGGCGATAGGGCCTTTGTTCGCGGTGATGATATGGAGACGGCGTTCTATTGCCGCCCGTATATGTGAAATGGCCGGCTCGCCGGTTCTGGGGTTCAGAGTGGTGATTTCAACGGCCACCTCGGACCGCGAGCGATCCAGAAACTCCCCAACCGAACTTGCTGGCGGTCCGAATTCCGGGTCAAGGTCGACTCCGCGATGATTGTAGGCAGTGCCGTGGCTCGCAGTATGTATCCCAACAATCCGAAAGGGGTACACGGTGCGTTTTTGTAAGAGCAGCCGGGCGAACGCTTTTCCCACATTGCCGTAGCCGATTAGTGCAACACGCAAGTCCGAGGGTACCAGCTTCGGTCAGATACTTCTGGAGTTGACACCCTTCGACCTATTGGTCAGACTGGAAGGACGCGTGGGTAACACATTGTGGAACAAGTGCTTAGCGTTTGTGAAGGGGACTAGGTGAAGATCCGGGTTTTGATGTTGTTGTCCATCGGGGCAGCAGTGACGTTTGCCCAAGAAGGCCCGCAGATGGATAACCCGATTCACTTCAATCCCGTCACGCTGGCGAGCCAGTTCTTCGAGCACAACAACTACTTCAATTATTTCGGAACGTTCACCGGTGTGTATGACAGCTACGCACCTACGTACAACAGCCTCGGGCAACCGGTTAATCACGGCAGCTTCGGTTACTCGATTGGCGGCGGTTTGTCCGGTTACCACGCATTCCGAAGGGCAACACTGTCCCTGAGCTACTCGGGAAATTACCGCAATTACAACAATCCGCTGTTCTCGAATGGAACCGATCAGAATTTTGCGATCGCCTACACGCGGCGTCTTTCGCGGCGGTGGACAATGGGCTTGTCCGGAAATGCGGGCACGGTGCTCTACGGTAGCGGCTACCTCGGAACGGCCTCGGAAGGCGCCGATGCCGTAGCGACGAATCCTTTCAGTGCAAATACCCGATATGCTTCGGCCGGATTTAGTCTCGCGTATCAGCAGACGCGCCGTTGGAGTTATGTCGTCTCCGGAAACTTCTTCCTACAACGCTATAGCTATGCCAATGCGATCGGCGCGACCGGAGGGTCCGGCAACGTCGGAGTCAATTACCGAGTCACAGCACGCACAACGGTCAGCGTCGATTATGGCGCCAGCGGATTCACCTACCAGTACGGGTCGGGCGATTCACGCCTGAACAGTATCAGTGGTTCGGTGTCTCACATGTTTCCTCACAACTGGTTCGTGTCCTTCAATGGCGGTATTACGCGCAGCAACATCTCCGGGTTCATTTCCATTCCGGTGAGCGCGTTGACCGGAAATGTTGGCGCGGGCGGTTACGTGGTTGGCCAGTACAGTACGTCGTCTAATTTTCCGGCATTTGGTGGATCCGTTATCCGGAATTTCCGGCGGTTTCAAATATCGGCGAGCGGCGGGCAAAGCATCATTTCGGGCAACGGATACTATCTTGCTTCACGCAACCAATATTTGAACGGCACGTATTCAAAGAGCTTCCGGCGGTCCAATTTCAGCTTAGGCGGCAACTGGTATCGCCTCAAAAGCGCCGCCAACACGGTTGCCTATTCTTACAGTGCCGGAGGGTTAGGGGCGTCGTACAGCTACCAGCTGATGCGCTACCTCGGAAGCAATTTCCGTTACGACTATGTGCGCTACGGCAATCTGGTTCCTTATCCCGCCATTACCGACCATCGGCTCTCGTTTGGTTTAACATTGAGTTCGCGCAGCGTTCCTCTCACTCTCTACTAATCAATCAGTGAACCCCGCCAGCCGCCGTGAGCGTCTGCTGCAGACGTTCGGCGAAGTTCTCACCGGATTCTGTAGCCAGGAGGCGCTTCTGCGTCGGGAGAGCCGACTCGACGTCGTGAACAAGGCGCAAAAGGCTTTTGATGTTCGATTCGATCAGCCGAGCGCTCCCCGGAATGTCGGGAGCGGGAAGAAAGCTCGTGTCGACGCCGAAATCGATTCGTAAGTCCTCCTGCTCTGCTTTCTCGCGATCGGTACCGTTGTCAAACTGACTCCCGAAGCAAGCCAGACTGACCCGCGTGGGCTTTAATGTCCATTCGCCATCAAACTGCCAAAGATCCCACCAGCTCTCGAGTTCGTAGGAAATATCGTCACCTCCGTAGTCGGCGAACACGGGCTCAATTTGGGAAAGGTCGATCGGGCCGTTGACGGCCTTCTCCAGCAGAGGCGGTTCAGTGACATCAATAGCCTGAATGGAAACAGTGGATTGTGGCTGCTCTCGTTGGGAAAACGGGAACAGGCTCAGCATCTTACGGAAGTACCGAAGCCTATTCGCCCGGGCGGGCCGTTCGAGCCAGATAGAGAGAAAGAGTTGGTCGGTCACAATTTTATTATCCGGTCTAGCGGTTGCCTGAAACAAAATTGCTCGATAGTGTTCGGAGACAGCACGACTCCTGAGATAATAAAGGTGTGTTAACCGACCTCGTACAGATTAAGCGCTACGGGGAGAAGAACCGGGAAGAAAACTCACGCTTCCGTGCCTGGCTCAAGCGGCATAATTTCGTTGAACGGCGTTTCAAAGCCATCGCGCAAGAAGTAGAAGATCAGATCGACTGCACCTCTTGTGCGAATTGCTGCCGCGTTGCGACGACACAGATAACCGACCGCGATATCGAGCACCTGTGCCGTTTCCTCGGCCTCAAATTTCATGAATTTGTTCGAGACTATACGGTCGAGACCGCGGAGGAAGGGCGCGTTCTGAAGCGCAACGAGAACGGATGTATCTTCCTTGAGGGCAATCTGTGCTCGGTTTATGAGGCACGTCCCCAAACCTGCCAGCTCTTTCCACACCTCGTAAAGGGAAGCGGATCGCTGGTAAGCCGGATGTGGCATATGGCCGATCGTGCCGTTTATTGCCCCATCGTGTTCAATTCGCTCGAACTCTTCAAGCGAGGGACGTCATTTCAATCGGGCTCGAAGACTTGAC
>JBJMGJ010000263.1:0-11559 GCA_045807965.1 Bryobacteraceae bacterium
AGGACGACTATCAGGCTTAATATGCTGTTTTTCATGAAATGTGCAGCGGCGATGTGTGAAGCAGTCAAAACTCATTTTCTTTCGGTTGCGATTTGTTGACAATAAATCTTCCCTTTTACCCGCACGACAATCCCGCCTCGGGCCGATTTCCCCCCCCGACCTCAAGTCACCAGTTATTCCTCGATTCCCGTGAATGTTCTCCCATGTTGATCGTTTCCCTCAACCTCGAGAGTCATGTGATTGCCGCGGGAAAATGAAAGAAAGGCCGGAAGCGCCAACCTCCGACCTTTGAAACTGATCGTCGCAGAACTCTGAGCTCCCCTGCCAGGGAGGTCTCAAGCCTGAACGAAACGAAAGTACACCTGTGAAAATCAAGAGCAACGTGAAGGCTGGTCAAGGTTCCTGGGGTGCATAGTATCTTCTTCGGCTCTTTTACGGGAGAACTGTAGTCCCTGAAAATATAATTCGTCCCGGCCGTTCCCGCATACTGCGCACTCGCCCGTCGCGTCTTCGGAACGCGTACGAAGGTTCGTGCAAGTCGGGTGAGGCGACTGAATTGATCGACCACTGCTCTGCTCATTTGTCGGTATCCAATTGCTCGATAACTGCGGCAATCGTGCCGGGTGAAAAGCCCTCGAGTCGATTGTTCACGAAGATATAAGTCGGTTCGCCCCGACGTTTGCTTCTCACAAGCAGACGCCTGAGCGCTTCTCGCACTTCGGCATTTGGCTCGCGAATGTTCGAGTAGGGTTTGAACAGGCTCACTGATTCTTCATAGCTGCGGCCCGGCGCCGTGAGGGCTCGACAGACCGTGAAGTTGGCGGTGAATGCATCCTGCTCCGACATCTGTTCGCCAGGCGGGATCATCTCGGTCCAGGAATTGAACGCATGCGCGACACCGTGCTCCCGCAGGGCGCCCAGATACTCGGGACAGAAGAGCGGCGGACTTCTAATTTCCACGGCATATCGGAAGTCGTGGGGCAGTTGTTCAAGGAATCGCTTGAGCGCGTCCGCGAACCGGCTCCCTGTAAATACTTTTGCCGTACTGGCGGGAAATTCAAAGACAATGACGGCCACGAAGTCCAGATATCGCCTCAGCGGCTGAAGAAATTGGGTCGTGAACAGGTCCGAATGCAGGAAGGACGGATTCAGTTGGCCTGCGCCCGATCCATACCGTTCAGGTCTCGGTACGACGGGCGCCGTGATTTCTTGCGGCGCCTTGAACGCAAACCGGAACGGACGCCGCACTTGTGTGAACAAGCCTTTCCAAGAGGCAACGGTTGGGAACTGATAAAACGAAAAGTCGCCGGAGACGATGGGAAAAACCTCGAGATACTCTGCCAGGCACTCGCGCTCAAATCTGGATTTCGAGAAGCGCCCACGCAATGAGTAGCGCTCCGGAGAATAGAGGCTCCCTAACCATCCTTCGTATTTCCACGAACTGGTCCCGAGGAACAGGTTGGACTCAGCTAAGACCTTTAGCTTCGGCCCTAGATGCTCCTTCAGCGGTAACGATCCTGGTTCAAAAAGAGATAGGTTTTCGCCCAAATCTCAGGGTAACTGCACTGCCCCGAAGTATTCTCTTTTTAATTAAGCGTGGGACGTACGGGCAAATCCGGGCCACTTATTCAGTACAAAAGTATTTGTTTAAGCAGGGAATTCCGGTATAAATAAATCATCCCGATTGCAGCGAGCGAAATAGAAAAAGGCCGGAAGCGCTAACTTCCGACCCTTTTAAAGATCATCGTCGCGGAACTCTGAGGTCTTCCCCTGCCAGGGAGGACTCAAGACTGAACGAAAGGAGAGAACACCTGTGAAAATCAAGAGCAACGTGAAGGCTGGTCAAGGTCTCTGGGGTCAGTAATATTCTCTTCGGCTCTTTCGCCGGAGATCTGTAGTGTTTGAAATTGATTTCCGATCTGGGCCGATTCGCCTATGTGAGCGAATCGGCCCTTCCCATTCTTAGGGCTGAGTTTACTCTGGATCTCGTCACGCGGTCACTAATGACAAAAATCAATGCGCGAGTACTTCCAGGAATCGGTGAGACGCGGGGAGCAATTCTGGCGAGAGACTCATCAGGGTCAGGAAGATGAGCGCAAGAAGGTAAAGAATTGAACCGCTACGTAACTGGCCATAGGTCCGCGGCCCTTCAATGAGCCTCTCCACTCGCGCGCGCAGATCAGCCGGACCGTCGAATAACGATGTCGCGAGTGGAACAGGGGCAAAGCCGGCGTTCATTCGCCCCACGCGAATCAAAGCGGAAGCCAGCGCAACGGCATGCCTCGTCGAATTTTGAATCGCGGCATCATCGGCTGCCCACTCGGCCGACCGCCGCCACCCGGCCTCCAAGGCTCCAAAGCGGCGGAGGAACGGAAAAGTGCTGGGACACAATACCACCAGCAGACGCTTGAGGTTATCTCTCGCACGGGCATGTGCCTCTTCGTGACGGAGCGCGGCCGCAAGCTCCTCGTCGGTTAATGAGTTCCGAACCGCCGGCGACACAATTATGCGCGGACGAAAGAAACCCGCGACGAGGATCATTGGTGCCCCGCTCTCCTCCTGTCGCTTCAAGTAGCGTGCGGAGCGAATGACAGCGCGTATGCCGCGCAAAATACCGGAAGCGAAAAGGACTGCGCCCAGCGTGGCTGTCAAGAGACAGATCACTCCCATGGTCTCGGTCGGGGCTTGTGGTTCAAACATCAGATAGCTTGGACCCAGGAGAGCGAGTACGAGCAGACCGGAAAAGAACAGGGGGAATAGACGCAGGCAGAATAAGAACCGCGCGCCCAGCGCGGGCTCGAGTGACGTCGAGCGGCGAAGCGCACCATTCGAGACCAACCATACTCCGAAACTCGCCGCCGTATGAATCAGGAAGAACGAGCCTAAAGCCAGACAAAGAAGGCGACTCAAGTAGGGTAGTATCACTCCGGTGTCCCGCTCTTCAGCTGTTCACGTTTTGATGCGATCTTGCGCTCGAGTTCATCGAGTAAGCAATCGTCTTGTTCGCCGATCGCGTCAACCAAAGAAGAAAGCAGGAGATCGCGGGAATTGGCAGGGCGGGATAAAAATTCGGAAAACCAATCGGAAGCCCGCTTTCGCTCCCACTCCGCTTTAGTGAACTTGGGAGCATACCGGAAAGCCCGTTCCGATTTTCTGCGTTTCAGAAGACCTTTTTTGAACAGGCGATCGAGCGTAGTCATCACCGTGGTGTACGCCAACGGGCGATCGAGCTGGCCTGCTACATCATGCACAGTCGCATCCCCTAGCGTCCAGAGCACCTCAATCACGGTGACTTCAAGTTTCCCCAGTATCACGGAAGGTGGAATTATAGCAGCCCATCACCGCCAGCCTGGCGCCAACGCCGTTCAGCCTAAATGCAGGCGCATGCCTTCACGCTCTGACAAACTGAAAGAAAGAACTGATGGCTTTCCCGATCCAAAGGCCCCGGCGGCTACGCTCTTCTGAGGCGATCCGAAGACTCGTGCGAGAAGTAAGTCTCGCTCCTTCCCAATTTATCCTGCCCCTGTTTGTGTGCGAAGGCGAGGGGGTGCGGAAAGAAATTGGCTCGATGCCCGGTAACGCGCAACTGTCCATCGACAATCTCGTTCGTGAAGCGGAACAGTGCGGAAGCCTCGGTTTGGGCGGACTGATCCTCTTCGGCATTCCGGAAACTAAGGACGAGGTCGCGTCCCAGGCGTACTCGGACGAGGGTATCGTTCAGCGGGCGGTGCGCGCTCTCAAGCGGGAAGTTCCCGGATTGCTCGTAATGACTGATGTGTGCAATTGCGAATATACAAGCCACGGTCATTGTGGAGTGATTCGGAACGGCGACGTCGATAACGATGCGACGTTCGATTGGCTTGCACGAACCGCGGTCTCACATGCTCGCGCTGGCGCGGATATCGTTGCTCCCAGCGACATGATGGATGGCCGCGTGGCGGCGATCAGGGGTGCGCTCGACCAGGCGGGATTCACCACCACCCCCATCCTCTCCTATGCGGCGAAGTATGCGTCTGTGTTCTATGGACCTTTCCGGGACGCTGCGGAATCGGCACCCCAGTTCGGTGATCGTCGCGGCTATCAGATGGATCCCGCCAACGCCCGAGAGGCAATCCGTGAGATCACCCTCGACCTCGAGGAAGGGGCGGACATGATCATGGTTAAGCCTGCGATGCCTTACCTCGACGTCATCCGGACCGCGCGCGAACTGTTCGATGTCAGTATCGGGGCTTATCAGGTAAGTGGGGAATTCAGCATGATCGTGGCGGCGGCCGAAAAGGGTTGGCTTGATCTCGACCGTACGATCCTCGAATCGCTTACCTCGATTCGGCGGGCGGGAGCAGACTTTACGCTCACCTATTTCGCCAAGAGAGCTGCGCAGCTGGTTGCTTGAACTTACTCTTCGGGTAATCGCCCCGAGAGGTAATACCGTTGGGGCTGTCCGCGTCTGGCGCCGGTCAAACCTCTGACGACATGCATCGCAACAGACTGCCCGGGCTTGAGGCTCGCCTGGAGTTTCATGACATCGTCGGGGGAGCCGACCGCCTGGCGGTTGATGGCAATGATTGTGTCTCCTTCGCTCATTCCGATGTCGTCCGCGAACGACCCAGGATCAACCGTGATGACCTTCACGCCGGCATCCGCCTCGATCGCAAGGTCTCTGCGCTCTTTTTGAGTCAGCCTCATAATTGTGATCCCGAACTTCGCCGGCGCGATCGCTTTCGCGGGCGGGCTGGGCGCGCGTTGGGATTCGCTCGCCTGCAGTTCGTCTTCCCACACCTTCGACCTCTCGCCAACCGCCACCTTGAAGTCCATCTGCTTGCCGTTGCGGTCAACAGTAAAGATGGACGACGACCCAATAGGCATCTCCGCCACCTTCGTGGTCAGATCTTCCCCATCCCGGACCGGATGCCGATTCATAGCCAGGATCACGTCATCCGAGCGTATGCCGGCTCTGCCGGCCGGTCCGTCTGGGGCCACGGAATCGATCAAAACTCCATGGTCAAGCCCAAACGCTCGCAGCGTGTCGGACGTATTAGTGTTGCGGGTCCATCGGATGCCAATAGAACCTCGCACCACCCGTCCGGAACGAATAATCTCGTTGTAAACCTTGACGGCGGTATTCGAGGGCAACGCGAAGCCGATTCCCTCGTACGATCCGCTATGGGTCGCAATCATCGTATTCACGCCGATTACCTCGCCCCGAACGTTCAGTAACGGCCCACCGCTGTTGCCCGGATTGATGGCCGCGTCCGTTTGGAGGAAATTCTGAAAATTCGTCGCGCCCGGAAGGTCTCTGCTCGTTCTCTCCGCGCTGACAATGCCTGCCGTCACAGTCGCCTGAAGTCCAAAAGGCGACCCGATGGCGATTACCCAATCGCCGACTTGCACGCTATCCGAGTTCCCGATCTGAACGGGAGCAAGCGGCGTTTTTGTGTCCACCTTTAGAACGGCCAGGTCCGTTTCCTTGTCAAACCCAATTATCTTCGCCCGGTACTCCACATCCTCCCCGGCAATTTTGACTTTGATCCGGTCGGCTTTGTCCACCACGTGATAGTTCGTGATCAAGTAACCGTTCTTATCCACCACGAAACCTGTCCCGGAGCCTTCCGCTCGAAACGAGCGCTGGTCATCCTGCCCGAAGAACTTGCGGAGCATGTCAGGCCCCTCGCCGTTTCCGGAGCCGTCGGGTGCGCCGCCGTTATCTTCCTCCGGGTTGCGGGCTCCGTTCCGGCGCGTTCGGCGTTCCGCTTTCGCTAGGTAATCCGATTGGATATACACCACCGACGGTTCCACACGCTTAGTCAGCTTGCTGAAGTCGTTCGACAGTGGGATCGCTTGAGGGATCGTCAACGGCGTGGCGTCTTGAGCACCGGCTGCGGCTTGCCGCCCCGCCTTGACACCAGTATTCATCACCAGGCCGATGACAATGCCAACCGACAATGTGATCAGCAGCAGGATAAAGCTCAGCAGTTTCTGCCGCTTCACCGTTTCAAAAAACAACATGGGGAGGGAGGGTCGTTGGACCGTTCTCTTCAGTATAGAGACAAAAGGATGACCGGCAGAATACCACCTTGCGGGACAGAGAACTACGGATGAGCGATGACCAGCAGGGTTCTGGCCCTCTTCACGGTGCAACGGAGCGCCGCCGTCACGGTTTCGGGGTCCAGCGCGCCGAAACTCTCATCAAGAATGACGAACTCGGAGTCCTGCAGAAGCGAGCGGGCGATGTAAATCCGGCTCCGTTCGCCGTGGGACAACTGCCAACCACCCTCTCCCACCATTTGCATCAGTCCCCCGGGCATGCGGTCGAGCAGGCTGTTCAGTCCTAGCTCACTACATATTTCTCTTGCTTCTGCCACATCGCTTCGCGTCGGAGGCCAGCTTCTTCCCATGAAAAGGTTGAAAGCGAGCGTTTCGGTCAGAATGTGATTATCGTGAAATTGCGGTGACGAGGCCACTCGTCTCCGCCAGCCTTGCGATCCCAGCGTATAGCCGTCCAGACCGTTAATCAGCACCAGGCCCGAGTCTGGTTTGCGCATACCCGAGACCAGCGACGCGAAGGTGCTCTTTCCACTGCCCGATGGTCCCTCCAGAAGAACTCTTTCGCCCTGTTTAATCGCAAGGCTGACGGAATGCAGCGTAGGAATACCACCTTCGCGATAGCGAAACGTGGCCTTTTCAAGTTCCGCAACTACGCGCCCCGATCGTTCCCCTGGATGTCCGGGTGGTGTCCGTCCCAGCGATTCGGGTTTGGCGGCAGATTGAAAGAGGGGGGCAATGCGCGAGCCCGCCACCACCGCGGCCGCTATTTCACTCGAGGAGGCTGCCAGCTTCCGGAATGCGTTGAAGGCCAGCAAGATGCCGCCAAGTTGAAGGGCCACCGTTCCCGTGGGCGCCGGTCCTCTGACCGCGTCAAAGGCGAGACAGCTCAGGCCGACAATCAACCAGCCCCTTGGGAGCGCGGTAACAAGCCAGGTGCTCACACGGTCAACTTGGCTCGATTCCTTCACGTACTCGGCGAGAGCTTCGTCCTCTTTCCTGTGCCATTCACTGCGGGCCTGCTGAGCGAGCCGCGTCCGGTTGCCGACCATCACTTCCACGAGTTGGCCGGTCATCTCCATTCTGGCTCTCGTCCAAGCCTGGTAACGGAGGAGAAAACGCCAAACCACCACCGCGGTGACAGCGCACCAAACGACCAGAAAGATCGAAATCTTGCCTAAAACAAATGAAGAAACCAGGATCTCGACTAGAGCGAGAACACCCGTTATGCCTCCGCTGAGCGCGAGGCTTTCAACCGCTTCGGCTTCGAACGCTTGCCCGAGCAGGCTTCCCACCCCCTGCTTTCGGACCTCGTTAGGCTCGGACTTAAGCGCTCCGTGCAGCAGCCTTCTTTTTAAGCCCATGCCGACTTCTGTCGCGAGTGACCCCTGCAGCCAGGTTGTCAGCGTCCGGAGCGGCACTATTCCGAGGAGCAGTAACGCCCAGGCCAGAAGCCATCCTTTATCCATCCGGCCCTCGATCGAAAGCTTGCCTAAGATTGCCCAGGAAGCCAGCCAGAATAAGTACTGCAGCAGGTGAGCGGCGACCAGGCTGCTTCCTTTTCGTCGAACTCCAGTTTCAACGAGAAAACGGCACAGGCCGGTATTCAACGGCGAACGAAGAATCCAGGCATCTCCAAACGGTTTCTGTCCGGTTTGTTCGTCTAGAAGTTGCCGAATGACCCTCGCCCTTTTGCGTTCCGGGATTTCAGCACGCTGCAAAAGGTCTCGGTATTCGTCCCGGATCTTATCCTCGGCCGGCGACCGCAACTCCGCGCACAGCCGACTCAGCGGTAATTTCACAACGTGCCGGGCAGGTGTCACGACGTAAGCGCTGCCGCGTTTTACTCTGTGAATCGCGACAAACTCATCGTCGCCGACCCGAACGATGGCCGGCGCTGCTGTTGCCAGTTCCCCTTCAAAGTTTCGGGAGGTCGCATCGAGACGTTGAGCCTCGCAGCCGAGCATTTGCGCTTGCCACTCGATAAATGGGCCTGGATTTAAACCGTCGGCGGGTGAGCGGCGGCTCGAGATGTTTGCGTTGGGAACCACTAAACCGGCCTTCGTGACAAGCGCCGACACCGCCTCCCCGAGTTCATCCAGAGCCCAGAAACACCTCTTCATGGACGGCGGTGCGCTCTTCAAGCAACCTCCGTCCGCCGTAGTGACTCGCCCGAAGCTTTCGGTAGCGCCTGAACGATGCAGCCGGCCTGTATCCTGATTCGCCGCCAGAAATCCGCGCCCCAGACTTCCGCGTTCATCACGCGTTCCGCCTCCAGCAGCCTCGAATAACGCGACTCTGGGTTGGCCGATAATTCCCCTGGCGTGCCGCTCTCCGCGATCCGTCCTGCCTCGATCACTAAAACCTTGTCGAAATCGAGCGTCTCTGCCAGGTCATGGCTGACGCAGAGCAGCGTGCACTTGCGCCAGAGTGCGCGAGTTCGGCGAAGAAACTCCCGGCGTTTGTCTCTGTCCAGTCCCCGGAAGGGCTCGTCCAGGATGGCAAGGCGCGGCTGCTGTTTCAGCATGGCTCGTCCGATCCTCACCCTTTGACCTTCTCCGCCCGAGAGCAACCCGCCCGCTTCGCCCAATTTGGTCTGCAAGCCTTCGGGAAGATTTTCGAGCACGCCGCGCAGCATGGCCGCATCTACTGCGTAACCTACCTTCGGCGCATCATCCTGTGAGCCATAACTAAGGTTCGCGTCGAGTGAATCATTCCAGATCTGGACCGCGGGATCGATCCATGCTGTCGACCTGCGCAGTGTTTCCACATTGAGTGGCTGATCGTCGATGCGGATCTCGCCCGATGTCGCGCGCAGCCATCCCAGCAGAAGCCCGGCCAGCGAGGATTTCCCCGCGCCAGATGCACCAACGATCGCTACATGCTGTCCGGCTTGAATCGAGAATGTAAGGTCGTGCAGGATGGCATGTCCGCCGGCGCCCGCTGCCACTGAATGGAATTCAATACTGAATGCGCCAGCGCCGATATTCGCATTAGCGTTGACTTCCTGCGGGATCTCCTCCTCCGGGGCACGCAGCGGGTCTAAGAGTCTCAACACCAGATTGCGATAGTACGGAAGTTGACGAGCAACGGTGCCAATATCTTGGCCAATGGTCGGCAAGTTAAGGCCCCAGTACGCGACGAGAAGCACGCGCCCGATGTTCAGACCTGTCACAGGGTGCGTCAAAAACAACGCAACAATCAGACCGAATAGCAGGCTGAGTTGAAAACCTTCGATACTGACGGCCAACTGCTGAAACCGTCGAAACGAGTAAGCCCATTGAGCGACGAGTTTCTCGTGCTCGCGGCGCACGTTCGACTCGGCCGCATGTGCGCGGATCGCCTGCAACCCCATGGCCGCATCAAGGTAGAAACGTGTCAGCCCGGCCGCGTGATTACGAACACGCAGATCTCTCTCTCTTAGGATCGATTGCGTCGCGTAAGCGGGAACGAGACCCGCCACCACCATGGCTACTACAAATGGCGCGCTAAATGGCTCAAGCCAGATAATCACCCCCGCGGTGGCAAGTAATTCGCAGCAGGAGTGCAAAACCTGCCGCAGCAACTCAGGCAGATGTCGGACGCGATGTGTCAGATGGCTACGCTCCGCCATGTCCGACATCAGACGGCTCTGAAAATACCGATCCCCGAGCTTCGGCAGCTTTTCGAGGAAAGCGATCCGTAAGTGATTTTCCAGTTTCCTGCGAATGCGAGCGACACTCTTGAAGCTCCAGAACTCGGTGGCGAGAAGCACGGAGCTAAATGCAAGAACCGCGGCCATTGCGCCCATTCGCTGGCCTCGAAGACGTAGCTCGCTTGCAACGTCGAACAGTGTCCGAAACAGGAAGGCCTCGCCCAGCAAGGCAAGCGAAATGGTGAAGAGCGTGAAAGCCACGAATATTGCCGACCATCGGCCTCCTGCTCCCAGCAAGTCCCACAATGCTCGCGACGGTCGGATGGGAGATTGGCTGATGGCCGCCGACAACTCTTCTGAGAGTCCTGCCTTATCCGCCAACGCTTTTCTGCCGAGAACCCGGACCAGCACGGCTCCTGTCATGGCCAGATCGTCTTCGCCGTCCTCGCGAACCGACCAGAAGCCGGCCGGGATCAGTTCAGGAGATTGGCACAACCGGTCAATCAAGCGTTCCGCCGCGGATCCCGCTTCGAGCCCCTTATTTTCGACGAGAGAGGAGACGAGGCGGATCGAGGCGTCCAATGCTCCGATCGCGCGCCATTGTGTATCCTGGCAAGCCGCTGAGAGCAAGCGTTGAACTCCCGCGCTGTTTATGCGGATGTTTTTGAGCCGCATCTCAAGACCGGACTGAAATTCAGGGGACCCCGCGAACTCTCGCCAGTCCGAGCACGAAACGGAAACTGTGTGACTGTACAGGTCACGCAGAAAATGACCCTTTGCCATCCAGCGTCGGCCGGTAACCGGGTCCATGACTTGAACGGTATTGGCGTGTTTGCGCCAGAGTACGACGAAGTGAGTAAATCCGCCGGGTAGCCTGACCACGACAATGGCCGGAAGCTTCACGTTATCGACAAGGATGTGGTCCGCCGGAAGCATGACCTGCTCCGCTTCCAGCCCTAGTTGATTCGCGACTGCCTCGACTGTGTCGATGGAACTGCCGTCAATGCCGGTTTGACAGGCTTCGCGCAAACGCTCATAACTGGCGGGAATCCCGAAGCCGTCCAGCACGCATTTGAGCGCGGCCGGACCGCAATCCATGTTGGAAGTCTGCACCACCTCGGGTGCAAAGAACTTCCTCACCGCGCGCCCACGATTTCGCCTGCGGAGCGTAACACCAGTTTCGCGGGCGATACTTGCTCTATTTCAACCTCCACCGAACCGGGCAACCCGTGTTGGGGAGGAATACGCGAGGGAAACTTACTGCCGACGGTCAGTTCGACTCTTACCTTCCCATCTCGAATCTCATCCGCCACTCGGGCCACTCGTGTCGGTACGGCTCCATACTGTGCCCAGGGAAAACCCTCCAGGCGAAGCGAGGCGGGCTGACCCGGATGCAGTTTCCCGAGTGCGGCGGAAGGTTGAAACTCCGCAATCACCTGGAGCTTGCCGCTCGGAAGAATAATCCCGAGCTTGTCGCCCTCGTTGATGTGGGAACCCGGACTCAGCGCGGCACATTCCGCTAGACGTCCCGAAACTGGCGCCCGTATTCGACGGCGTTCGATCTCGTACTCGAGCCTGTGGATTGCATCTGCGCCGGTTCGTAACTCCCCTTCGAGCTTTGCCAGCGCGGCCTGTGTCTCTTTGCTTTCTATGTCGCGATCTCGTTCGCGTACCGCCAGTTCGGGCTCGAGGCGTGAGATGCTTGCCTTAACGTTCTCCGCCGCCGCGCGCTTGCTTTGTGCGGCGGCTCTCGCCCGTTCAGCCTCGGCAACGGACATGATTCCTTCGGCTCGCAAGCGGTCGGCCCGGCTCCATTCTTCTTCGGCCAGCATTGCCTGCGCGTTCGCTTCCTCATACTGAGAGCGCGCTCCGTTCTGGCTGAG
>JBJMGJ010000264.1:0-5291 GCA_045807965.1 Bryobacteraceae bacterium
ACTTAGATCCATGCTCGATCCAGTTCCTCACGCCGCCCATTATCAGTACTGTCAAGTGACCAAGCTGTTGTAAACCAGTCCGGCTGTTAGCACGATCATGACGATTGCCGTCGTCCAGGCGATCCAGTTCTGCCAGCGCTTGTTTTTGTAAGCACCCATCAGCCGCGGCCGATTTACCAGGAAAAGCATGTAGACCAGGACGAAGGGAAGTAAAATCCCATTCGCCACCTGCGAGAAAAGAATCATCTTAAGAAGCGGAAAGTTAGGGATGAGAACAAAAGCTGCTCCTCCCCCGATCAGGAGCGTGTACAACCAGTAAAAAATTGGAGCTTCGGAGAACCGCTTGTCGAGCCCCGATTCAAAGCCAAGACCCTCGCAGATGTTGTAGGAAGTCGCGAGGGGCAGTATCGCAGCGGAGAGTAGAGACGCATTCACCAGACCGACTGCAAACAGCAGGGACGCGAACTTGCCGGCAACTGGTCGCAGTGCGAGAGCGGCGTCGGCGACATCGGTAATCTCGTGATGCTGAGAATGGTAGACGGTGGCGCCGCAGGCAACCACAATAAAGAACGCGATGACATCCGTGAAGATGCAGCCTAGAATGACGTCCAAGCGGCACAGATTGTAATGGCGCTGATCCACGCCGCGCTCCACAACGGCAGCTTGCAAGTAAAACTGCATCCAAGGCGTGATCGTCGTTCCAATCAGACCAACGATCATGACCAGATACGTCGGATCGGAGCTGAGAGCGGGTATAAAGGTCTGTTTTAATGCGAGATCCCAATCCGGCTTCGCCAGGAAGGCGGAAACCGGATAGGTGAAGTAGACGAGCGACGCCAGAATCAGAATGCGTTCCACCGGTTTGTACCGCCCGCGGACGATCAAAGCCCAGACCGCCGTGGCGCCGATTGGTACCACGATGTACTTACTGATGCCAAAGATTCCCATGCCGGAGGCCAGGCCGGCGAACTCGGAAATAATGTTTCCGAAATCGGCCAAGCCGAGTACGAGCATGGTGAAGAACGTCGCTCGCAGCCCGAACTCTTCCCGAATTAGATCGGAAAGACCCTTGCCCGTGATCGCGCCCATACGCGCAGCCATTTCCTGAATGACAATCAGGGCGATGGTGGTCGGGATTAATGTCCAAAGAAGCTGATATCCGAACTGCGCACCTGCTTGCGAATAAGTGAGAATGCCGCCAGGATCGTTATCTACGTTCGCAGTAATGAAGCCGGGACCGAGGACAGCGAGAAAGGCAACAATCCTGGCGCCGGCAAGCGCAAATATCGATCTTCTGCGAGTGGCTATCGAGGGCATGAAAGCTGAGCGTTCGTACTATTCTCGGGTAGAGATGTTCCTTGCCAATGACTCTCGAACAAAACTGTATTGAACGTACGCGAAGACTAGTGAGGAGCTGAAGCGGCTGAACTGGAAGGCAGCTTCTTTGTGTACTCGCCTATCCAGTCGAGAACGGTGCGGTACCAGAATTCAGAGTTCTGCGGCTTCAAAATCCAGTGGCCCTCATCGGGGAATTGGACAAGCTTCGATGGAATTTTTTGTTCCTGCAAGGCGGTGAAGAGCTGCTGAGCCTGGCTGATGGGGATGCGGTAATCGAGTTCGCCGTGAGTGACTAGAGTTGGTGTCTTGAAATTCTTCGCGAACATGCTGGGCGAATACTTTTGGTACATCTCCGGGTTCTCCCAGGGGAATCCCTGAAATTCCCACTTCACAAACCAGAGTTCCTCGGTAGATCCGGCTTCGCTACGCAAATCGTATACGCCAGCATGCGTGACAAGAGCCTTGAACCGATCGGTATGCCCGAGCATCCAGTCGATCATGTAGCCCCCATATGACGCGCCGGCCGCGGCCATCCTGTCCTTATCCACGTAAGGCAAATTCGAGACGTTGTCGACAGTGGCCATAATGTCCTCGTAAGGCCGGCCGCCCCAGTCACCGCTCACGGCATCCGTAAACGCCTGGCCGTAGCCGATTGAGCCCCGCGGGTTCGGCATCACGACAAGGTAACCGGCCCCGGCAAATACCTGCGGGTTCCAACGATAGCTCCACGACTCGCCCCAATCCCCTTGCGGGCCGCCATGGATGAGGAAGATCACGGGATATTTTTGAGACGGATCAAATCCGGGCGGTTTAGCGACATAGCTCTCGATTTTCGTTCCGTCGGCGGAGTCCACGGTCATCTTTTCTAACGGCGGCAACTCGTAGCCGTCTATGGCGGCGTCGTTCAAATGGGTAAGAGCAACGGGGGTACCGCCCTTCGAAACCGCGCGTTTCAACTCGATGGGCCGCGCGCCGCTTTGCTCGGCGAAAATCATTGTCTTGTCATCGGCTGTGAATTGCACCGAACCCACGGAAGTAGGGCCTTGCGCGATGGTACGAATGGCACCGCCCGAAGGAGCGATCATCATTAGCGGCGTCGAGCCATGGTCATCCACGGTGAAGAAGATGTGTTGTGAATCATTCGACCAGGTGTAACTCTCGACCCACCGATCCAAGCTGTCCGTCAGCGTGTTCATATGCCCGCTTTGAATATCCAGGATCGCCAGGCGCCATAGATCGCTCTCATACCCGCTGCGCGTTTGCGTTCGATAGGCGAGATATTTGCCATCTGGCGAGTAGGACGGTCCTTCATCGGCGCCCGGATTGGCGGTAATCCGTTTTGCTTCGCCGCCCGCCGCGGGAATGGTGAACAGGTCCGAATTCGTGCTCACCGAAAGATCCGGGGCGGTGTTCGCGACGTAAGTGATCTGCGTGCTATCCGGAGAAAAGACGTACGGCTCTGGGCCACCGAGCGAGAACGGTGGAACGTTCAGAGCGCCTGGAGTCAAGTCTCGAACCGTGTTTCCGTCATCGATCATTTGGATCATGAGGTGTTGGCGCCGCTTTCCGAGGTAAGTAGTCCAGTGCCGGTATAGCAGCGACGTATAGACGCGGGCCTTCATCTTGGCAGCAGCCTCCGCGTCAAGATTCGTGCGATTACAGCCAGAATCGTAGGCCAGGCCCGGAGTGGCATTAGCCGTAGCGCATTCCGGATACACCTCGCTCGTAAACAAAACCAGCTTTCCGTCCGGCGAAACGACCTCCCCATCCGCGCCAGTCGGCAGGGACGTGACCTGTTTCTGATCACTGCCGTCCGCGTTCATCGACCAAACTTGCTGCCCGTCCTTACGATCGGAGATGAAGAAGATGCGTTTGGAATCAGGCGACCATCGCGGCCGATAGTTCGAGTTTCCCGGAGCAGTCAAGCGAACGGGAGTGCCGCCATCAACCGGAACCGAGTAAACAGCGGATGGTTTTGCGTTGGCTGGCAGATCAATGGTTTGCACGACGAAAGCCACGTTCTTGCCGTTAGGCGACACCTGCGGATCGTCGATGCGGGAAAGTTTCAGCAGCGCATCAACCGTGAACGGAGCTTTGGCGCCGGATGCGACCACAGCACTGCTTAGGACAATGACGAGGGCGCTCAGCGCACGCTTCCGCATGCTCTACATTCTAGCGGCGCATTTCGGCTTAACCGATGGCGGAACAGCCGGCGCCAAAACAGCTGGAGCCAGCTAGTACGCCACGAGTATTGCTACGATGGCTTAAAGACAAGGAAACAAAAGAGCCTTTCTTCGCAGTTGTAGACCCCGCAACTGTCGTTCTCGAAATCTCATGGTGCGACCCTATCGCGGAGTGATGCCTACCGTTGCTTCTTCCGCTTACATCGATTTAAGCGCTCAGGTGATTGGCGATGTCGTCATTGGCGAGCGCTCCAGTGTCTGGTTGAACGTTTCGATCCGAGGCGACGTGAACCACATTCGCATCGGTAACGAAACCAGCATCCAGGACAACACGGTGCTGCACGTCGATCATGACGTGTATCCGTGCCTAATCGGTAATCGGGTCACTGTGGGACACGCCGCTGTGCTGCACGGCTGCGTCGTCGAAGACGGGGTTCTCATTGGAATTGGCGCGATCGTCTTGAACGGAGCGAGAATTGGCGCCGGCGCGGTGGTCGCGGCAGGAGCGCTTGTGCCCGAGGGCATGGAAGTGCCCGCGAATAGTCTGGTGATGGGCGCTCCCGCCAAAGTACGGCGGGATGTCACGCCAGCGGAACGTGAGCGGTTCGAAAGGAACTGCAACAACTACGTCCGAATCACCGCCATCTATAAGGGCGAGCAGTCTTGATTACCAGTCCCAAAGGCATGCGGGACATCCTGCCGCCCGCTAGCGCCGTTTGGAATCAGGTAGAGGCGGCTGCCCGGCGGATCTTCACGCAATTCAACTATCACGAGATTCGAACCCCCATCCTTGAGGAGACGGCTCTGTTTTCCCGGAGCGTAGGCGAAGAGACCGACATCGTCAGCAAGGAAATGTATACGTTCGAAGATCGGGACGGCAGTTCGCTGACCTTGCGTCCGGAAAACACCGCTTCCGTCATTCGCTCCTACATCGAACACCGCCTGGACCAGAATGCCGGGTTGCAGAAGCTCTACTATTTGGGTCCGATGTTTCGCCGCGAAAGGCCCCAGAAAGGCAGATATCGCCAGTTCTATCAGATCGGCGCGGAAGCAATCGGTTCCGAGTTGCCGGCCGTCGACGCCGAAGTGATCGAAATGGTGGTGAGACTGCTGACGGAGTTGAAGCTCACCGGATTCGAATTGTTAATTAATTCGGTTGGCACCAAAGAATCGCGGAACCGGTACAACGAAGCACTTCGAACAGAACTGAGCGCGGTCTCCTCCCAGATGTGTGAGGATTGCCGTCGCCGCGCGGTAACCAACCCGCTGCGTGTTCTCGATTGCAAAGTCCCATCGGATCAGCCCATCATCGAACGGCTTCCTTCGATCCTCGATTATCTGACAGGAGAAGACCGGGAGCACTTCCGTCGCGTCCGTGAGTTCCTGGACGACCGGGAGATCGCTTACACCGTAAAGCCTCGGTTGGTACGAGGCCTTGATTATTACGCTCGCACGACCTTCGAGATCACGCACGGGGCGCTCGGATCGCAGAACGCGATCCTCGGCGGGGGTCGTTACGATGGACTTGCTGAATCGTTAGGTTCCAAGGTAGCCGCGCCGGGTATCGGTTTCTCGATTGGAGAGGATCGCCTGGTGATGGCGGTACAGGAAGGTACGGTTGAGGAATCCTCGCTCGACCTATACATTGCTCCTATGGGCGACACGGCGCTACGGCACTGCGGGGTGCTGGCTGGCGAAGTGAGAAGGCTGGGCCTTTCGGTGGAAGTGGGCACCGGAGGCAAGTTAAAGAAGATGATGGAGCTTGCGAAT
>JBJMGJ010000265.1:0-3019 GCA_045807965.1 Bryobacteraceae bacterium
CCGGCGCAGTTGGCTCGCGTATTGAAGGCGCTGGAGAAGATCCAGAGCGAATTCAACAACTCGGCGGCAGGGGGCAAGAAGATCTCGCTAGCCGACCTGATCGTGCTTGCGGGTGGGGCAGCCATTGAGAAAGCGGCAAAGGACGCCGGCACTGACGCGACGGTTCCCTTCACGCCGGGACGTACGGACGCTTCGCAGGAGCAGACAGACGTCGAATCGTTTGAGCCGCTCGAGCCTAAGGTGGACGGCTTCCGTTCCTACGGGTACAAAGATTCGGAGCCGGCAGAGGTAGCGCTGTTAGACAAGGCGCAACAGATGCGGCTGACCGCGCCAGAACTGACGGTGCTGATCGGTGGCTTGCGTGTGCTAAACACTAATTTCGGTGGTACGACCTTCGGGGTCTTCACTGACCGCCCGGAGACACTGACCAACGACTTCTTCGTCAACCTTTTGGACATGAAGTATGTGTGGAAGGGAACGAACGGCTCGCAGGATACCTTTGAAGGCAGCGAGCGGAAATCGGGCAAATCTAAGTGGAAGGCGACGCGTGCCGACCTGATCTTCGGTTCCAATGCGCAGCTAAGGGCGTTGTCGGAGGTGTATGCTTGTTCGGACTCGCAACCGAAGTTCGTCAAGGATTTCGTAAACGCCTGGCACAAGGTGATGAATCTCGATCGCTTCGACATTATCCAAACTGTCTAGCTGCTTTGCCAACGTGAGTGACAGGGCCCGGTTCAACTTAGATGTTCAGTTGAGCCGGGCCCTTGCTGCACTGCTTGGAGCAACTGGACTAACGGCTATAGGCTTCGCCCAGGCAACTGGTCACCGCATATGTGCCGCCGAAGACCGGGGAAGCCGGACGAGCGTCAGCCAAAAGTCCTCAATGCCGCGGACCTTGGTTATGAACGTGTCAAGCTCTACGGGCTTCGTAAGATAACAGTTGGCGTGCAATCCGTATGCTCGCAAAACGTCTTCCTCGTCGTCCGAGGTCGTGAGCACAACGACCGGGATCGTGCACAGGAACGGATCTGCTTTGAGGTCTCGCAAGACCTCCCGGCCATCCTTCTTGGGAAGATTTAGATCTAGAAGGATGATGTCCGGTACAGGGGCGTTCACAAACCGGCCCCTTCTCTTCAGGAAATCCAGCGCTACCATGCCATCCTCGGCCAGATGGAGCTTGCAGTTGAACTTGCCTTCGAGAAATGCCTCGTTTACAAGCTCAGCATCAGCTGGATTGTCTTCAACCAACAAGATGTTCATCATTTGGATACAGGCTCCGATATGAGGACTGACTCCTGATGGGTTTCGCTTTGATCTTGCTTCAGCAGCACCGGCAGACTGAAAGAAAAAGTGGATCCTTCGCCGAAGGCCGACGTAGCCCAGATCCTGCCGCCGTGTGCCTCGATAATGCGCTTGCAGATAGCCAAGCCAATTCCTGTTCCTGGATACATGCCCACTTGGTGCAAACGCTGGAAGATCACGAAAACCTGGTCGGCGAATTGTTGCTCGAATCCAATTCCGTTATCGCGTATCGAGAATACCCAGTCCAGCGCGTCTCGCTTGGCGCTGATGTGTACCACAGGAACTTCACCCGGCTTAGCGAACTTCAATGCGTTGCCGATCAGGTTCTGAAACACTTGATCTAATCTGTCCGAGTCGGCCTTCAACGAAGGGAGGTCCTCACATATAACGCTCGCCTGGCGCTCGATCAGGAGAGTTTGCATGCCGTCTAAAATCCGGGTGAGTAGGTTTCCCACATCAACAGTCGTAATTTTCAGTTGCTGAGTTCCCGCTCTCGAATAGGCCAGAAGACCCTGAACCAGGCTCTGCATGCGCTTGGCCCCGTCCACAAGATGGTGAATATAGCGGTCCGCTTTCTCGTCGAGTTTGCCTTCATAGCGCCGGCCTAGGAGCGACGCATAACTCCCAATCGTGCGAAGCGGCTCCTGAAGGTCGTGGCTGGCGATGTAAGCGAAGTGGGTCAGATCTTTGTTCGACCTGTTAAGTTGTGCATTCAGACCTTCCAAGTCGGCTGTACGATCTCGCACACGTTGTTCCAAGTCGGCATTCAACGCTCGGATTTCCATCTCGGCGCGATCTCGCCCATTCGCGTACTCACGTATCATCCGTTCAGCCCAAAAAAGCAGCGCTACGCTGATCGAGACTGCGAGTGCAACGGCCGTGCCGACATAGATTGCCGTGCGATTCTCAACCTGGATGCGGATTGCGAGAAGCCGCTCTTCATCTCGCCGCATCTGGTCACATAACTGAAGTATTTCGGCCATCATCACACGCCCGGAGCTGATCGCCGATACGGTTTCGGATTGGGAGAGCGTAGCGTCCTGCTTTAGAGCGACCAGATGTTGCATTTCGCCTATACGGTTCGTGACCACTGGCGTCAAAAGTCTCAGCGTGGCTTGTTGCTTCGGATTGTCTCTTATGAATTCCCGCAACCGGTCTATCTGCACCGCAATTTGATCTTTGTCATTTTCGTACTTGGAGCGAAATGCTCCATCTCCGGTGATCAGGAAGCCGCGCTTACTGCTCTCCGCATCAGTGATGGCCCGCTCCAGATCCTGAATTGACAGCGAAACGTCCTTGGTATGAGAAACCCAATTGATACTTTCTCGATACTGTAACGTCGCCCAGACAGTCACGACACCTAAAAGCGTGGGTATGAGCAACATCCAGGCAAAGGTGCGGCGGGCTCGACGAGCAAAGGTCGCGCTCATTTATCCTCGCATCGCAAGCAAAAGCTATTGCTTGTCAGGTAATTCTGGAGTTATCCGTTCTGGTCCGGTCACCGGAAGAGGGATCTAGCTGCCGTGACAGGCATGCCCGTGAAAAGGAAAGCTAGCAGTTACTTCTTACTCTGCATTTCTATAAGAGGTGATACCGTCTCTGAAACCAACATCACACTCGTTTGAAAGATTATATCTCGGAGTTCCACAACACCCCCGCGAGTACCTGCCTCGAACTGTTTTATCTGCGGCCTCGTCCGAACGGCGTGACCGAGTAC
>JBJMGJ010000266.1:0-18811 GCA_045807965.1 Bryobacteraceae bacterium
GCAATGAACTCACAGGTCCTTGCGAAGCCACACCCGAGCCATTTTGGAACTGATCGTAGAACAGACCATAGCTGGCGCGGATCGACCATCTGCCGTCTCCGCTTGGATCAAACGCAAATCCGATTCGGGGCATGAACCCATTCGTGCTTTGCGCGATACCGCTGGCAATCCCAGGATCTCCGGGGAACAGAAGACCGCGCGGCGCATTGGGGTACAGGTGGGACTGCACGCCAGGAACGAACGCGTTCAGCCTGTTCCGGATTTCCGTAATCGGATTGATGCGTTCGTAGCGAAGTCCGAAGTTGAGTGTGAGACGGCTGGTGATGCGCCATTCATCTTGTCCGTACAATCCGAGGTTCCAATTCCGCAAACCGCGGTTGAAATCGCCCAGGCCCTGATAGAAAGTGACTGGTGCACCAAGCAGCAGGTTTGCTACGGCATCATTCGTTGGAAACGTCGAAGCAAACACAAAAAATGCGTTCGGTGCTATTCCCTGGAACATGTTGATCTGGGTACGCAGGAACTCGACGCCGAACTTGACCGAGTGAGCGCCGTGGATCCACGACAGCGCCTCCTGCGCTTCGTAGCTGTTCTGATGGGAGTTTCGCGGTCCGGTGATTGCGCCTCCTATGGGGGAATAGCCAGCAATGTTGAAGAACGGTGGTCCTTGTCCCGCAGCAGATGCGGACGGATAACCGAATCCAAGTGCGCCCGGCGGGGTCTGATTGAGGCGAAGATCAAACAGGAACACGTACCGCAGGAAGTTAAAACGAGCAGCGTTCGTCAGACTGGGCGAGAAGATGTGCGTGCTTGAAATCTCTGCCGAGTGCGTTTTCAGGTCATCTCGCGTTGGGAATCCGGGTACGGTCGTCCCCCGCACGGAAACAGGATTGAAATCGTAGCCATCCGAGAACGAGTAGCGCAAGAAAAACTGGTCTTTGGCCGAGGCGTTCCAGTCGATGCGAGCGCCGGTCTGATCGTAGTTGTTGGTTCCGATGACGGTAGCACGATAGAGGTTCGGCGCAACGTTCCCTGGCGGATACATGCCGACCACGTTCAATGCCACAGGATTGAGAGCAGCCGGCGGGATTCGGTTATTGGGAAAATTCGTGCCCCCAGCGGCGAAGTTGATGAGGGGCGCGGGACTGGACGAGAAGTCACCATTCCGTTGTTGTGCGCTCGGAACGGTGGAGGAAGTCGTCAGGCCCTGACGGTTCCGGAAGCCCTCATACCAGGCAAAGAAAAATAGCTTGTCTCGTTGGAGTGGTCCGCCGGCGGTTCCGCCGAACTGGTTCTGTTTCAGAGGTTCCACCCTGCTCGAAAACAAATTGCGCGCGTCAAGCTTGTCGTTCCGCAGGAATTCGTATACTGTGCCGTGAACGGCATTGGCACCAGAACGCGTCACTACCGCCGTGGTTGCTCCGGCGGTGCCGCCATATTCGGCCGGAGCGGTTTGTGTCAGGATTCGAAACTCGGCGATTGCATCGACGGGAACTCGCAATGCGAACCCGCCATCCATGCGGTTCATATTGGTTCCACCGTCGATCAGATACGTGTTCTGCTCGGGACGCGCTCCATTGACTGCGTAAGTTTGTCCCTGGCGCAAAGGTCCGCCCGCCTGTATCAATCCGCTCGTCAGCCCGGTCGCACCTGCTTGCAACAGCCCGAGTTGTGTGAAGTTACGCCCGTTCAGAGGCAAATCAACAAGCTCGCGGCCGGTGACGACTGCGCCGAGAGTGTTCGTCGATGTGTCGACGATGGCGCCCTCGCCGTTCACCGTGACGGCTGATTGGGCCGACGCCACATCGAGGTGCACGTCAAGCCGCTCGGTATCGCTTACATCGACCTTGACCGGCTGGACTGTCGCTGAAGCGAAGCGCCAAGCGGAAAAAGTGACACTATATCTCCCGACCGGCAGCAGCGTAATGCGGAACAAGCCTGTGTCGCTTGTGACAGACTCTCTGACCAGGCCTGTATCAAGGTTTCGAATTGTTACGTGAGCGGATGGAACGCGTCCTTCCGATCTATCGCTGACAGTGCCTTCGATGGCTCCGCCAGTGTCTTGTCCATTTGCAATTGAAACAACGGAAGCGCAAGCAAAACCGACAAGGGTAAACAGCCTGTGAACGGTACTCATTCCGCCGGCGCGGGGCTCGCCGGAGTCAGAGTGCTCACGGCGTACCCGTTTTCCGCCAACATCGCGGCTCTTTGCCTATAGAAATCAGGATCTTCCGGCGTCCACGTGGCGAGGCCATCAACGTAGCGGTTGCACATGCAGAACACGGCCGCGATCAGGACAGTGTCGTGAATCTCGAGGTCACTTGCGCCTTCTTCGCGGGCTCGAGCCACGTCCTGTTCCGTTACGCTTTTCCCGCTCTGAACGACTTTGCCGGCAATCGCGAGAAGCGCTTTCAGCTTGGGCGACACCTCCGTGTCTTTGTAGTTCACCTTTACTCGCGCAACCAGGTCCTCGTTGCCGCCGAGATGATGGGCGGCAATTGCACCGTGGATTGTTTGACAATACCGGCAGTCGTTTTCAGCCGATACGTATGTGGCGATCAACTCGCGCTCAGCCGGGGAGAGAGTGTGGGGGCCGCGTAATAGCACGTCGACCAGTTCGTTCAGTGGCTTTGCCGTTTCGGGCCGGAACATCATCGGGCCGCGAATGCCGGGGAGACCGTCTGGAAGCAGGATGTGAGGCATGAATGAAGTCCCTTGGAAACGCGGGCGCTTGCACTTTCTTTCGGGCGTACCTCAGTCCGGCAGTTTCCGACCGAAACGCGTACGCATTTGTGTACCATGCATGCGCTCAGGCAAATTGCGTTATGGCAACTGGCACCCCGTCGCTTTGATTTTCGCCATCATATCGCAGGTGTACCAGGCGCGATTCAAGGGGGCAATTCCGCCCGCCCAGTTCGCAGGACGGAGTTACCGACCGCGAGATCGCCAACGTTCAACAGAGCGCATAAAAGGATGCGCGCCAGACGGTCTTGCCGCTATTTTCTCCCGTCTCGGTTCATCTGGTTTTGTATTGCCCTACTGGCAAACTGAGTTGCGACAATGAGAATTTCTCTTCTCAACCCCAGGCGATGACAGACTTTAACCCGGAATTATTGATTTCGACGCTGGCGCTCATCGGAGTTGTCATTGTCATATCAGCACTGTTGTCCGGGTTTGTGGAGCGAAGCGGGCTGCCTCAAGTGGCCGTATTTCTCGGCCTGGGCGCCACGATCGGGCCCTTTGGGCTAGGGCTGATCAACATCGACTTGCATTCGCCGATTCTGAGGGTAGTCGCCACTCTCAGTCTGGTGCTTGTGCTCTTCACCGATGCGGTTTCTCTCAATTTGAGAGAAGTACGGAAGCACAGCAAGCTCTCGCTCCTGGTGCTTGGTCCGGGAACTCTTTGTTCGGCGTTCATCATCGCATTTTTCTCCTGGTGGATGCTGCGGCTGCCCTTCGGTGCTGCCCTCATTCTGGGTGCGGGGCTCGCTTCAACAGACCCTGTGATGTTGCGCGGGTTGCTCGGCAAATCTGGCTTGAACGCAGGAGTGAAACAAGCATTGCGACTGGAAGGCGGAATGAACGACGCGGTCCTCCTGCCCATCGTCATCTTGGGAATGACGATGCTTCGCGGCGATCACTCACTGAATCCGGCGGAATGGGCACACTTGGGGCTGAGCATTTTAGTCCTGAGTCCGGCGGCCGGAATCGTCGTGGCACTAGCCGGCATTGGGATGCTCGAGTTAGTTCGCAAACAGATCGGCGTTCGCCGAGACTATGAATCCATCTACTCGCTCGGTATTGCTTTTGCTGCTTTTGCGGCCGGAGAAGCGGTACATGGCAGTGGGTTCCTGGCCGCGTTTGCGGCGGGTTTGGTGATCTCGGCTTTAGATCTTGAGCTTTGCGACTGCTTTCTCGAATATGGCGAGACGACAGGCGAAATGGCGCTCATGTTTGCGTTTGTGTTATTTGGCGTGTCCGTGATTTGGAACGGGCTCGGCATCCTCGGCGGAGGCATGCTTCTGTTTGTGGCGATTGTCTTCGCTGCTCGGCCGATTGCTTTCTTGCCGGCGCTCTGGCCTTCCGAACTCTCCTGGAAGAACCGGGCTCTAATTGCCTGGTTTGGTCCGCGTGGGCTAAGCTCTCTTTTGCTCGTGTTACTGCCGGTCTTTCAAGGGCTACCTCAGAGCGAGTTCCTCCTTACTACGTGCTGTCTCGTTGTACTTTTTTCGGTTGTTCTGCACGGGCTGACGCCAAGCCTGCTGGTCAAATCACCGGCCCAGGCGGCCGTTGCCTCCGAGGCTTTGGAACCAGCAGCACCGGCGGACTTAGCCCGAACCACAATGCCTGTTCAACTCACGGTGAGGCCGCCCAGGGGCGGCGTGAATGCTAGCTCGTCGGAATTTATTTCGGTCCAAGACGTTAAAGCGTTGCACTCAACACCAGACCGGCTGGTAGTGGTTGATGCGCGTTCCGTCAAGAGTTATGCGATGAGCGATGCGGACGTTCCCGGCGCTGTTCGCCTCGATCCTCAACAGGCGGTTCGCAGTGCCACGGAACTTGGTTTACCAAAGGAAATCGTTTTGGCCGTGTTCTGTGCGTGTCCGCACGATGAGACCAGCATCCGAGTAGCGGACGAACTGAGGAAAGCCGGGTGGGTGAACGCCCGGGTGGCTGAAGGCGGTTGGAATGCATGGGTTAGCGCCGGCTTGCCTGTCGTAAGCCGATCGAGTGTTAAATAGCGATAATTCAGTGTCGGTTTATTGGGGAGAGTTGAGTTTTGATCGAAACCGGATTGAAGGACAAAGTCGTGATTGTGACCGGTGGCTCCTCCGGTATCGGCAAGGCAACGGCCCGCCGCTTCGCTCAGGAAGGCTGCAGAGTTGCATCGTGGGACGTGCAAGAAGGCCCGGCCGAGGAAAACGGCATTTCGCAGAAAGTTGATGTGACCGACTCTCGCGCGGTGAATGAGGCGGCGAAGCAAATTGCGGAGCGCTGGGGCGCGATCCATATCCTGGTTAACAACGCCGGCATTCTACGGGACGGCCAGCTCGTCAAGTTCAAAGACGGTGTTCCCGCCGGTGAGATGACGGATCAGCAATTCGATTCGCTCATTTCTGTGAACTTGCGAGGGGTCTTCGTTTGTGCTCGTGCCGTAATCCCGTTCATGAAAGATGCCGGCGGCGGTAGCGTTCTGAATGCCTCCAGCGTTGTCGGACGGTATGGCAATTTCGGGCAGACAAACTACGTGGCGAGTAAGGCGGGTGTCGTCGGAATGACGCGGGTTTGGTCGCGTGAATTCGGCAAATTTAACATCCGCGTCAACGCTGTTGCGCCGGGGTTCATCGCGACCGACATGGTGAAGAGTATGCCCGACAAGATTCTCCATTCGATGCGGCAGCATACGCCTTTGGGCCGTTTGGGCACTCCTGAAGAGATCGCAAATGCATATGTTTTTCTAGCTTCGGATGCTGCTTCATTTATCACCGGTGCGGTCCTGAGCGTCGATGGAGGCGTGGTGGTCGGCACTTAACCAAAACCTGATTTTAGGTATTCTTCGCGGTGTCTCGCATACTGTGTAAGGGACGGAGCGGAATGGCGACGAACGATCAGTACGATTTACTTGTTTTGGGCTCGGGACAATCCGGGAATCCATTAGCCGGGCAATTCTCCGATGCTGGCAAGCGAGCGACAGTTGTGGAACGGGCTCTCGTTGCCGGCACGTGCATAAACTATGGATGCACTCCCACGAAAACAATGGTTGCGAGTGCGAGGCGCGCCTACGAAGTTCGGAGCGCAAGTGAGTTGGGCATCGACGTCTCCGATTTCAAAGTAAATCTGGAGCGTATCCGCCAGCGCAAGCGTGATATGGTCGCGCAGTTCCGCGCCGGCAACGAAAGGCGGTTTGAAAGCGGATCGCCCGAGTTAATTCGCGGCGAGGCGTCCTTTGTCGGTCCACGAGAGATCCGGGTGCGCTTGAACGAAGGCGGAGAAAGAACGCTGAGTGCTTCCGCCGTGGTCATCGATACCGGGTTGAGTCCTCTGATCCCTCCGATACCGGGTCTCGACCAAGTGCCGTATTTCGATAATGTCAGCCTCATGGAATTGGATGCCGTTCCGGAGCACCTGATCATCCTCGGCGGCGGTTATCTCGCAGTCGAATTCGGCCAGATGTTCCGGCGGTTCGGCAGTGAAGTCACCATCCTGCAGAGGGGCGCGCATCTGTTGGAGCACGAAGACGATGATGTCTCCGATGGGCTTGCCGAGATCCTGCGCCAGGACGGAATTCAGATACTGACCGAGTCAGAAGCCGACGCCGTAAGTGGGTCGAAGGGCAAAGTCCTAGTTCGCGCCAAAGGCGGCGAACAAATCGAAGGCTCCCATGTGTTGGTGGCGGTCGGACGGAAGCCAAACACAGAAGCCTTGAACCTGGGGGCGGCCGGCATCAAAACGGACGCGCACGGATACGTGCAGGTGAACGAGAAGCTCGAAACCAATGTGCCAGGTGTATATGCGAGCGGGGATGTGAAAGGCGGTCCCGCGTTCACCCACATCTCCTTCGACGATTACCGGATTCTTCGAGATAATCTGCTGCACGGTGCGGACCGCACAATCAAAGATCGCTTCGTTCCCAATGTGGTGTACACCGATCCTCAACTTGGCCGCGTCGGCCTCACGGAGCGCGAAGCGCGCGCTCAAGGCCGCCCGTATAGGCTGGCCCAAATGCCGATGACATCAGTTGCGCGAGCAAATGAGATTGGCGAAACACGTGGGTTTATGAAAGCTCTTGTCCATCCCGATTCAGGCCGCATTCTTGGTGTTGCAGTGCTTGGTGCCGAAGGCGGTGAGATCATGTCCATGGTGCAGATTGCCATGATGGGCAAGCTCACCTACAAAGAGTTGGTGGAGGCCATTTTTGCCCACCCGGCTTACTCAGAATCACTGAATAATCTATTCAACAAGTTGGACGCTTAAGATTCATTCCACGCTTGGAAGGGGCCGTACCGGTGGCAGGAGCAGGTGATCCCACAACCCGGATTTCCCGCCAGGCAGCTGAAGGTGATAGCCGGTGTTGAGAGCCGGGTCGGGATCGTAGTAATCCGTGCTGATGATCTGAGCGCCGCTGATCAGGGCCGCTTTCCAGCGGCTGTAGTCGCCTTTCCGCGCTTCTACTGTATCCGCGTCTGCTCGTGTTCTGACCAGGTAACCGCTGCGGACCAGATATTGAATGTAGGACCAATCCCGTTGTGGCTCGTTGACGATTCGGATTGCGGCTTCGGGCTTGCCTTCTTCTTCGTTGACAAACGTAACCCTGCCTTTTAAGGAAGGGTGCCCTTCGATGTACGTCTCCATCTTCTTGCCATGCTCGTCCAGGACGAAGAAAAATTTGCCTCGGGCTTTATCGAGCGTGGGCCAATCGTGTGCCAGTACTGCGGCCTCGAGTGTCGGGTGGGATCCGCGAACGTCGTCCGCAGTGATCAGCTTGTCCCGTCCAAGTCCTTTCAAAATCTCTCCATCCCATGCGTCGAATGCCGCGCGATCGAACGGCAGCGGCTGAACAAAGCCAGGCTGTTTGATGCCGTCGTCCTTGCCATTCATCGTGATCGAGATAGGTAGATGGTTCGGATGCGCGTCGGACCACCTCTTCAAAATTGCCAGTTCCTGCTGAAACGTGTACACATTGGCCCGGAAATCGATATCGGGCACATGGATGACTTTGAATCCGGGATTCTCCATCAGGCGGTCCGGATCATAGGGCCGGCTCTGGATCGCTTTCTCTTTCTGTAGCGCGATACCCCGGGGATGCGCATATAATCCGCCTTTCGGATCGTAAACGACATCGATTTCCAGGCCGCGCAAGCCTCGATCGAGTTGGACCTCAATGGGCAGATGATGGTACTCAAGTCCCTCGAGTCGCTTACCCATACGCTCATGCAAGATGGGGAGCAACGCGGGATCGATGGCTTGCTTGTAGCTGTTATGGCTGCCCAGAACGCGAACCTGGTTCATCCTCGGCTCGGCCATGGATTGTCCAAGGCACAAAAAATTAGCCGGCCAACAGACAAAGTGTCAGTTGGCCGCTGCTGAATCGATAGAAGTTCATCAAAAGTAGAATTTAAGCGCGAGTTGTAGCTGCCTCGGAGGCGCAGTGCTCGAGATCACGCCGAATGAGCTTGTACCAAGGGTGGACCCTGGGACGGCGAAATTCGAGTGGTTCAGAAGGTTGAACGCCTCGGCGCGGAATTGTACATAGGTCGATTCGGACCAGAGCGTAAAGTTCTTGTGCAGACCCAGATCGAGTTCGTGGAACGCATACCCGCGCGCGATATTGCGGCCCGCATTTCCGAACGGTTGGGCAGGATTCGTTGGGATGCTGAATGCCGCCGCATTGAAATAACTGTTAGGGGAAGGGTTGGTGGCTATGATCTGGCTGCTGACGAGATTCGGCCGGGGTGTAAGCAGCGGACTCACCTGAAACTGAGCAGTCGCGCTATAGATGATGTTGACCGGTAATCCCGAAGTATCCGTGTTGATAACGTTGAGCCCCCATCCACCAACGAGCAGGTCGAGTGCCTTGTTGTTCACGTTAAAACGGCGCCCTTTGCCTACCGGGATGTCGTAAAGAATTGACAGCGTATTGTTGAAGGGCTGGTCGTAGCTTGAAATCCCCCGCTCTGACCTTGGATTCTGCAGATTGATGCGGGAGTTGTCACCGCTGTAGTTTTCCAGGTGACCCGGCGCATTATCGATTGCTTTAGACCAGGTAAAGCTGTTGATGAAATATAGGCCGCCGCTGAGGCGCTTTTCCAGCTTCGCCTGTAGTGCGTTGTAGCTTCCAAAGCCAGAGTCAACAGCTTCCTCGACGGTCGTGAAGTTCCTGTAAGGGCGTCGAGCATTCACGGATAAGTTCTGGCCAGCTGCGTTTGGAACAGCTTGGTTCGCGTCTCCCAGGATCATCAGCCCGACACTATGATTCCCGACGTAGGCAAGGTCGAGCAGGAAGTTCTTCGCGAGTTCCTGCTGTACCGTGAAGTGCCAACTCTGTACGTACCCCGTCGCGTTATTTGCCGGGATGTAGCGTACCTGCGTGGTGGCCGTGTTGAATGCCGCCGGCGAGGCGAAGTTGTTGGGGAATCCAAGCGTTGTCGGCCGGAAGCAACTGCCGGGAGCGGAGGCCACAGAAGTACAAATATTCTGAGGATTGTAAGGCGCTTGCGAACCGTACGGCGACTGCCCGTCGATGACAGCATTAACAACAGTCGGCCCATTGTAGGCGAGGAGATTTTCTCCACCTAAGCGGTTGAAGTGAACATACGCCATTCCGTAGGCGCTTCGGATCACAGTCTTGGGTGTGACGTTGTAAGCGAGTCCGACCCGCGGAGCCCAATTGTTTTTATCCGGATTGACGAGCGCACGATCGTACAGGCTGCCGTTCGAAGCGAAGATCAGACTGCCGGTTTGCGGATTGAAGTTGGCCAGGTGGTTGTCGCGCTCCCACTGGGGAGTTGCAAACTCGTACCGGACGCCTAGATTCAGCGTCAGTTTCTCGTTGACCTTGAAATCGTCTTGAACGTACCCGAAGTACATGCGCTGGCGCAGATGGGCAATCGGGTTATTGTTTTGCTCGTAGTGATTCCGGGCGCCGAACATGAAATCCGCCAGGCTGTAGACCTGTTGTAGATAGGATCCACTGATGGTCGGGTAATTCGGGTTGCTGTAGTAGCCCGTGTAGTTGTCCGTTCCATACTTTGGATGGAAATCGCTCACGGCGGTATCGATCATCTGGTACTCAACACCGAATTTGAGGCTCTGCCGGCCGACGATCTTCGTGTAGTTCACTTTGGGGTCCAGAACGATCGGATACTGATACTGCGGATTGCTGTTTTGGCGGCCTAGCTGCGAGAATCCGCCACCCAAATTCTGTGTATAAAGGCCTCCGGCAAAAGAAGGATCCGTTGGAATGTTAGGAACCTGGAAACCAGGAACAATATTCCCTAATCCGATGGGATTTTTGCCGCCCTCGGTGTAGATGAATCCGAGTCGTCCCTCGAGAACGGATGTCGGGGTCATGGTCCAGGTAGCACCCACCACAGCTTCATAATTACGGGCGTAGACATTGCCATTCGCGTTGCCGCCGGCCGGACCCGGAAACGGAGCCGGACTGAAGATGCGTGTGTTCGCCTGGCTATACCGGCCGAATAGACTTACTTTCTGACCAAATGATTCGTCGTAGCGGACGTCACCTTTGTCGTTGTAGATCGTGTCAGCAGGCGCCGATATGTAATTGTTCGAGGCGGCCCCACCCGCGGCGGTGGGCTGGTTTGGATCCGGCAAAGCAGCGAGAACGGCCTGGGCGAAGGGCGTAATCGCAGAACCGGGCACTATCCCGTTCGAATACATAACTCCGGTTAGCGGGTTGCGAATCGGTACGCCGAAGTTCCCGGCCTTCTGCGCGGCAGTGGGAAGTGTGGCCAGCTGAACGGGGTGAAAGACGCGTCGGAATCCTTCGTAGTCGATGAAGAAGAAAGCTTTGTCTTTCCTGATTGGTCCGCCCAGCGCTGCACCAAACTGATTCTGATTGAAAGCTGGTTTCTGACCGCCGACAGGTTTAAAGAAACCCACGGCGTTGAAGATCGTATTCCGGTTGAATTCCCAAACTTCGCCGTGAAATTGATTCGTGCCGCTCTTGATGCTCGCGTTGATGACGGCTCCAGCAGTTCGCCCGTATTCGGCGCTGTAGTTATTTGTCTCTGTCCGAAACTCGGCGAGGGCGTCCGGGTTAGGCTGAATGACCTGGTTTGAAAACCCCTGATTACTCGTTCCGTACGCATTGTTGTCAATGCCATCCAGCAGAAAGTTGTTCAACTCACTTCGTAGGCCGTTGACGTTGAAGGAAGCGTCGCGGCTGTTATCCGACTGAGTTTCGAGTGGAGAGCGGGCTACGCCGGGTACAAGCAATGTGAGATCGGCGTACGCGCGACCATTCAGAGGCAGATCAACGATTTGTTTGGGATTGATTAATTGGCCCCTGGAACTCGTGTCGGTCTCGAGGAGAGCCGCGGCGGCCTCCACCGTGACATTCTGGCTTGTCGTGCCAACCTGGAGTGTTAAATCAACCCGCTGACGGGCATTGACGTTCAAATCGAAGTTCTCCGCCGTGGCCGTCTGAAAGCCCGGGGCTTCGGCGCGCACGCGGTATGTTCCCGGCCGTTGATTAACAAACTGGTAGTTGCCAGTGCCATCGCTCTTGGCTTGAAGTGTCAGGCCAGTATTCACGCCCTCCAGCGTGACCGTGGCGTTCGGAACCGAGCCCCCGCTCGCATCCCGCACCGTACCGAGAACAGTTCCCGATTCAAATTGCCCAAAAAGAGAAACCTGCGCAACCAGGCACAGACATAGAAGGATCTTCTTTGACACACCAGAAATATACATGATTTTTGAGGAGACTAACGCGTATCGATTATTTCTAGAGTACTCGTTCTTTGTGACGGGCAGATTGCGGATCGATGACAAACGTACTGTTGCTCCCTCGCGGGGAAGGATCAGTAATGGTAGCTACTTGGTGTGTAGGAGTTCAAACTGATGTTCCGGGTTGGCGAGGTAGGCATGTCCCGGTCGCTCTTATTGGCCCCGAATAACAGATAGAGCATGGGGAGGAAGTAAAGAGTGAGAGCCGTCGCGGTCATCAGTCCCCCGATCACTACCGTGGCAAGCGGCTTCTGCACCTCGGCGCCCCGGGAAGTGGAAGTTGCCATGGGAATGAAGCCCAGGCTCGCCACCAGAGCTGTCATCAGAACAGGACGAAGCCGGTCTTCTGCTCCGGTTTTTACCGCATCGAGAACGCTGCGTCCGCTATCGCGGAGAGAGTTGATGTGGCTGACCATGACGACACCATTCAGCACGGCGACCCCAAAGAGAGCGATAAAGCCAACCGATGCCGACAAGCTTAGATTCATCCCTCTGATCCAAAGGGCGCCAATACCGCCGACCAGGCTGAAGGGCACAATCAGGAGGATCAGAAAAGCCTCTTTTGCGTTATGGAAGGTCGCGTAAAGCAGAGCAAAGATGATCAGAATAGACAGCGGCAGGACGATTGCTAATCGCTGGTTCGCCCGGCGTTGATTTTCGAACTGGCCACCCCAATCCAGCGTGTAACCGGTCGGCATCTGCAGTTCGTGCGCCATCTTCTGCTGTGCTTCTTTAACGAACCCGCCGAGGTCGCGTCCGCGCACGCTCACCTGGACGGCAACCCGCCGCTTCGCGCTCTCGCGATTGATGACCTCCGGGCCCCGAACCACATTCAGATTCGCGACCTGGCGGAGTTGAATGCGCGCACCGTCTTGCGTTAAGAGCGGCAGATCCCCAAGTGCAGCAACGTCATTGCGGTAAGCGTCGGGCAAGCGCACAACGATCCCAAATCGACGTTCGCCTTCGATCATCTCCGAGACCTGTTTTCCGCCGAGCATCGACTCGATTACGGTCTGGACATCGGAAACATTCAATCCATACCGGTTCAACCCTGCATGATTGAGAGTGATCCGTATCTCGGGAACGCCGGAAGCTACATCCTTGGTGAGATCGGCGGCACCGCGGACCCTCGACAGGATCTGAAGCGCACGATTTGACAGATTCTCCAGCACCGATACGTCCTCTCCGAAGATCTTCAGCGCCACGTCGCCCCGGATGCCTGTGACCACCTCATCCATCCGCATCTGCATGGGTTGTGTGAACTCATAGGCCACACCAGGGATCTTGCCCAGCTCATCGGATAATTTCTCGATCAACTCCCCCTTGGTCTGGCAGCACCGCCATTGGGACTTGGGGGCAATGGTCAGATATGAGTCGGATTCGTAGATACTCATTGCTTCGGTCGCGAGGTCTGGGCGACCGAGCTTGGTGGCCACGGCGGTGACTTCCGGGAAACTGCGAATCACTTTCTCGATCTTCTCTCCCAGAAAAACTGACTCTTCGAGCGAGATACCGGGCAGCTTCTTCGACGTAATCACTATGGAGCCTTCGTCGAGCCGCGGCATGAATTCGGTCCCGATGAACTTCAAGGAAACAATCGCTGCGACGACAAGCACGGCAGCGCCGGAGAGGATCGGGGCGCGGTGGCGGAAGCTCCAGGTCAGGCTCTCGCGGTAACCATTCCGAACCCGGGCAAACCAGCCTTCGGAGTCATGGGCCTTACCCGAACTATGTCTTCTAACGACCAAAGAGCCGACGGTTGGTATGGCGAAAAGCGCCAGAAGCAGAGATCCCGCCAAAGCCGAGCAAACAGTAATCGCCATGGGCCGGAACATCCGGCCTTCCAGTCCCTGCAACGTAAAGATCGGCAGGTAGACCGCAATGATGATTGCCACTCCAAATACAATGGGTCGCGAAACCTCGTGGACTGCCTTCTCCATTACGCTTTCGCGGTCGTCTACGTCTGATTCATCCAGCCGCTTGACAAAGTTTTCGACCATGACTACCGATCCGTCGACAATCATTCCGAAATCGACCGCTCCAAGACTCATGAGGTTGGCGGAGATGCCGAACGCGGCCATTCCCATAAACCCGAAGAGGAGCGAGAAGGGAATCACGCAGGCTACGATGAGCGCCGCGCGCCAATCCCCGAGAAATAGAAGCAGAACGCAAACGACAAGGATGCCTGCTTCAATGAGATTGCGCTTCACCGTGGCGATCGTCGCGTCAATGATCTCGCTCTGATCGTAGAAGGGTACGATTTTTACGCCCGATGGCAGTTTCATCCCGGCGATACGTTGCTTGATCCTCTGTATAAGGCTCCGGCTGTTGGAATCGCGAATAATGATCACCATTCCGGCAACGCTCTCGCCCTGTCCGTCGTGCATCACCGCACCTTGGCGCGGAAGCGGTTTGGCTTCTATCCTGGCGATATCACGCATCGTTACGGCCACACCATTCTTTGACCTCACGACGATAGTTGCGAGATCCTCAATGCTTCCGGCCCTGCCCAGTCCACGAATCGTGTATTGTTCTTCGTTGTGAGCGATGAAGCCGCCGCCGAAGTTCGCGTTGTTTTCCGCTATCCGTGAGACCACCTGAGAAATGCTGAGATCAAAGCGACGCAGCGAATCAGGGTTGACTTCGACGGCATATTGTTTTGTGTATCCACCCCACGAATTGACTTCGCTGATGCCGGGGACGGTGCGCAGGGCATAACGAACATCCCAGTCCTGCAAGGTCTTCCGATCCATCAGGCTCAAATTGCCGCCTTGCAGAGTGTATTGATACACCTCGCCGAATGCAGTGGCCAGCGGCCCCAACATTGGCTGAAAACCCTGCGGAATGCGGGATTGGGCCTGACCCAGGCGCTCGTTCACAAGTTGCCGTGCCAGATAGATGTCCATCGAATCATCGAAGACCACCGTGATCATGGAAAGCCCGAGTTTCGAGATGGAGCGCACGGTCTGAGTCTTTGGCATTCCGAGCATGCTGGTTTCGAGCGGAAAAGTAATGAGTTGCTCTACTTCAACGGGGGAGAGACCCGGTGCCTCCGTCGTAACTACCACTTGTTTGTTCGTCAGATCGGGATAGGCCTCGATGTTCAGGTGAAGCATCGTGTAGATGCCCGCGACTGCGACACCGAACAGAAGACTTATGACCAACCATCGATTCCGGAGGGCGAAGTTCAGCATTGTCTATTCGCTCATTCGGCTCTTCAAGAGCTCGGATTTAACGACGAAACTGCCGCGTGTCACAATGACGTCGCCCTCGTTCAACCCCGCAGAGATTTCGACCCGGCCGCGGCTTCTAGCGGCTATAGTCACCGGCTGTGGCTCATATTGATCCTCACCTTTGCGGCGGAAAACCACCGAGCCGCCGTTTAAATCCTGGAGCGCCTCTTCTGGAATGAATAAGGTTTGTCGCGCAGATCGCTGCTCGATTTCCGCTTCGGCGAACATCCCTGCGTGAAGCTTGTGCAATCGGTTCGCGATCACTACCCGGGCCGGTAGAGTGCGTGTTTGCGTATCCAACTCGGCGCCCAGATAGGTGATTCGGCCCGGGAAAGGCTCGTCGATGTATGCCTGCGTTCGCACCACCACCGGGAGGCCAACACGCACCTTTGCGATGTCCGCTTCATTCACCGCCGCCGTCATCCAAACGCTCGTCAAATCGCTGATTGTGAAGGCTTCTTGCCCCGGTTCGAGAACTGTTCCCACGGTGATCTTCCGATCGACGACCTGTCCTTCGATGGGCGCAAGAAGGGGCGGGCGTTCCGTCTCTTCGGAGATTTTCGACAACTGAGACTCCGGCATGCGCAGAATGTCACTCAAATGGGCCGTTTCTTTTCCCACGTTGATTTGTGCATTCCGGAGATCCGTTTCGGCGCTTGTTAAGTCCGTTTGTGCTCGCTCCACCTCCTGTTGTGAGGCGGACTTCAATGCAAGTAGCCTATTCATGCGCTCCAGCATGCGCTTGCGGTACTCAACAGCTTGCTTCTGGCGCTCCACCTCCTGGCGGGCAGAATCGAGAGCGCCTCGAATCTCATGAACCGTGTGGCTATGCAAACGGGCGAGGACCTGCCCGGTCCGAACATAGTCACCGATTTGAGCCTTAACCGCCGTGACGCGGCCGTCAACGTACGTGCCTACGTGAGCAGTCCGTTCTTCATTCAACGCGATTTGCCCGGTTACTTTGAAATTTGCCGGGACGGACGAGACGTGAACTTGCACCGTCTGGACACCCGTATTGGCCAAAGCACTCGAGTCAATCTTGACCAGACCAGCCTTGCGGGGAGACTCTTTCTTCGACGCATCGGAAGTGTCGGCCGAAGTTTGACCGTTTTCGCCGCCGCCGCGGCAAGCAATACACAAGCATAGAAGAAACGCGACGGTCCCGGCTTTGATCACGGATGGATCTCCATCCCGCTGGCCAGCTGGAGATTCACAATGCTCTGGCGCAGTTCGACGAGAGCTCGGATGTATTGCATTTCGACAGAGATCCGGCTTCGCTCCGCATCGAGCAGGCGAATAAGATCGATGCCTCCTTCGCGGTAAGCACCCCTCGCGAGAGTCTCCGTGCGTGCGGCTTCCTGCCGGGTTGCATCATATTGCCTGAGCAAATCGCGGCTGCTTTCATAGCTGCGCTTGGCGGCTTCGAAATCAGCACTGAGATTCATCTCCACCAACTTTAGATTCGCTTCAGCGGTGCGGAGATCTGCTTGTGCGGTTCCAATGTTTCCCTGGTTGCGATTCCGGACCGGCAGGTCCAGTTGAACGGCGGCATAGAGTGTGTCCTGTCCTGTGTTGCGCTTGTATCCCACGTAGAACTCGGGATCCGGCTTGGCATTCGCTTTCTGTAGCCGCAAATTCTGTTCCGCCCGAGCAATCTGTTCGCGCGCTATGTTGTTCTCTGGCCGTGCGGCAATGGCGTCCTTTACAGCCGGGGCGTTAACCTCCGGCGGTTGACCGAGCGGATCCGTCACCAGGTCTGCAGGCGCGTCACTCCGACCCATCGATCGGAACAGTTCAACCGCGGCCAATTGTGCATCGCGAATCGCGCCGCTCGCCTGGGCGCGCACCAGGTCACGTTCCAATTGAAGCCGCAATAGGTCGGCTTCCGCCATGACACCTTCACGAACTCTATTCTGGCTGTAGGTATAGTCCTCATCATACGTCCGCAAAGTCTGAGCGTAGAGTACCCGTAGAGCGGCTGCACCGGCCGCTGTCCAGTAGCTGCCGCCGATGCGTGCTATAACTTGGCGGGACTGGAGCGACTCGCCCGCTTCGCTGCTGCGTACGTCCGTCGACGCAACATCGACTCGACGTTGCCGTTTGCCGGCCGTCTCAAATACCTGCCCCAGGTACGCGTATTCTTCCGTGCCTTGCCAATAAGGAATTGATGGCGTTCCCCACGCCCGGGCATCTTCAGACTGGAGAAAAAGTCGCGGGTTGGGCTTCAGTCCCGCCTGCGTCCTTTGACCCTTCGCAGCGTCCGTGCGGCTCTGCGCCACCTGAATTTGCGGATTGCTTTGCAGGGCCTGAGAAATGGCGTCTTGAAGCGTAAGGCGCGTCTGCGCACAGACTTTTTCAGCAACACTGAAGTGGAGAAGCAATGTGCCCAGGCTCAACATCGCAGTAGCTCGCATGCCCTTCTATTGTGAGATGCGAAGCCTAAGAAATGCTGAAAAGGGGTGACTTCAGAGCGCCAAAGCGTTCGCCAGGAAGGGCAGGCCCTTGGTGCCGCGGAATTCGTGAACGCCCGAGAAAATCTCCTGTTGAGCGCGGTCCGGAACCCCGAAGACGGAGTAAACTTCTTTCACACGTGCAAAGCTTTCGCGAGTGGCCGTCACAGGAAATATAGGGTCGCGGTCTCCTCCTTCAGAGAAGAACGGCCTTGGGGCGATCAGTCCCGCGACATCGTAATTCTCGGCCCAGTTCAAAATACCCGGCACGTAGTTGTCGATGCAATGTGACACGCTCATGATGCTGTCCCGAAATGTATTGAGATAGCCGCTGATGAATGCGGCTTTGATCCGTCCATCGAGCGCGGTCGCGAACTGGGTGCAAGTGCCGCCCCCCGAAATACCCATGCATCCCACGTGATTCCGGTCCAACTCGGGCCTTGTTTCAATCCAGTCAATTGTGCGCATGACATCCCAGACGCGCCACCCAATCATCGTCTGACCAAGCAGGAGCGCGGAACCGGCCGTAGGCTGACACGCTGAAATGGTGGGTCCTTTCCGCTTCGTGATCTCGTCACGGCGATAACCGAAACCCATCGGCTCCAATGCAACGGCCGCCATGCCGTGTTCGACAACCTGAAGGGCGAAATCTCGTTCGTAGAACGGCTTCTCCGTACGATCGCGCCCATCCTCTTCAATGCCGACAACATCGTCCACGCCCCGACCGTGTCCCGGCACGCAGACTACCGCGGGGTGGGGAGATTTGCCCGCCTTCGGGAGGAGCAGGTAGCCGATCACTTTCAAGCCGGGCCGGCTCTCGAACAGGAATTTCTCTCGGCGATACCCCGGGAGATCACGGACTTCGATTGTTCGTGCGTTCAGGGGAGTTCGGTTCGGAAAACCGCCGAGTAATTCCGTGAGCTTTGCGCGAAGCTGGGCCTGCCAGACCTCCGCCTCGCCTCTGGTTTCTGCACGGAAAGTAAGGCGCAGCGGAGCTGACTTGTACTGATCGAGTGTCCACTGGACAGGGTCAAGACCAGGATCCTCGGGTTTAGCCGTTATGTCCGCGCCAGATAACGTGGAGCTGGACGTGGAAACGGCCGCCCCAGCCAGCGCGACCGTCTTCCCGAGCCGGCGACGAGTCATCATGGCTCCATCCTAATGCTTCATGCCGACTCCAAACTGGTTGCCGGCTCGCACCACTTTCCCATTGGCAATTTCCAGGTCGAGAAGTTTCTCACTCTGCACCTGCCGTCCTGTTTCGTCCGTTAGGGCCGCGATTACTTTCTTGCTCTGCGCGTCGATGATTTCTCCGGTCGAGCTATAAGCGACCTTCCCGTCCATACTGAAACTCAGCCAGCCCACGCAGTCGCGCGCTTTGATGCTTGTCATCTGTTTGGGTGGCATAACGGTTGAATCGAAAACGTGGATGGCACTGTTGGCGCAATCAGCCACCCAGAGTTCCTTCTCGTCGGGAGTGAGCGCGATTCCGTGGCTAGGGCAGCCGTGTCGCTTGACGGGGCCCTTCTGGTAACCCTGAACTTCGACGTGATACAGCTTTTTACCGGTTCGGAGATCGCCTATTTCAAACCCGAGCAGCCCATTCACGTTCACAAATACGAGCGAGTTGCTTCCGTTAACCGTGAACGGCCGGATGAC
>JBJMGJ010000267.1:0-5891 GCA_045807965.1 Bryobacteraceae bacterium
ACGTGGTGGCCTGCCGCTATGACCTGGCCGCCAATCGATCCGGCTAATCCGCCGGAAACGCTAAATACGAGTGGTCCGACGGACGCGCCTGCAACTGCCGCGCAAATCATTCCTGCTATGGTGCGATTCTACTCGGGAACAATAGCTCTATTTCCGGAGCCGCCGAGTGGCCTACACGTAGTCGCACAATAGCTGGTCTGCACTGCTTTGGTCCGCCCTGGCAGAAGGGCTCATCGCCGGATCTGCTTAACTTCTGTCGCTTTCCCGAAGGCCAGCATGCTAGTCGATAGTGACCCTTCGGTCGAGATGGAACTCAACACCAATGACGTCTCCGAGCGAGAAGTAGCCGGGTTACCAGTCCTATCGTCCAAGAAAGTACCGGCTCAGCGAAGATTGCTTTTCGTCAATTGTTATGGCGGTCGGACTGCTTGGAACCTCATCAAGGCGCGTGTTTATCCTACTCATCACCTTTGGGGCTGTGTAGAACTCGTCCATCTGGGGTACGAAGTCGCGCTCGCTTCGCCTCTACCGGATTTTGATCGAGCCCGACCGTTACCGCACGATCTGGCACTCCTTCGCGTGGCGCGCTCTTGGCTCGGTCGCGATGGGATCTTGTATTGCGGTCACAACAATTTCTTCTGGCTCCCGTTCTTGCGTGCGCTCGGCGTAGACTGCGGGAGGATGGTTAGCCTGCTTTACGCGCGCGAGCCACTCGCGTTTGCTAAGGGTTATGCCGGAGTGATCGGGTTAACGCCTCCCGCGGCCGAGCAGGCGAGACGATTGGCACCGAAAGCCCAGGCTTCGTATGTCGGGTGGGGGGTAGATTTAAATTTCTTCCCAGAGATGACTTACAAACCGGAGCGCTTTCTCGCCTGCGGTAAAACGCATCGTGACCATCGCACTCTGGCTGCTGCCGTAGCCCAGTGTAAGTTGGAAGTGCAACTCGTTTGCCCAGGTCTGGTTCGCGACGCCAGTTGGCCAGCCGAATTGATGCTTGTGACCGAAGGAGGCGCAGGTTCTCATATAGCAGAGCCTGACTTGATCGATAGATTCTACCGCCCCTGTATAGCCGCGCTGATTATTCTCGAAGATGATCCCGCAGAAGAGACGGCCGTCGGATTTACTAATCTCATTGAAGCGATGGCGCTAGCTCGTCCGGTCATAGTTACCCAGACCGGGGCGCTCGCGCGAGAGTTGGATGTGGAGAAGGCTGGTTGTGGATTACACGTACCTCCGAACGACCCGGTCGCACTTGCAAACGCCATGACTTACCTAGCCACGCATCGAGACGAGGCGGCGGCTATGGGTCAACGGGGACGCCAACTCTGTGAGCAACATTATAATTCCACTCGGCATGCAGCAGCGTTGCACGAATTCTTCCAGCAGCTGTAAATCTGCGGCTCTAGAAAGATGAGCGAAACAATCGAGATCAGACCCGCAGTCGGAACAGCAGAGTCGACGCAAGAGTGGACGACGCGGATTACACCACACCGTGGCTGGCTCGATTGGCGCCTGGGCCAGCTCTGGCGCTATCGCGACCTCATTAGCCTTTTTGTGTGGCGCGATTTCGTCTCCGCTTACAAGCAAACGATCCTCGGCCCCGCCTGGCATATCATCCAGCCGCTGCTGACGACGATCATGTTCACGATCATCTTTAGCAGAGTAGCTCGATTATCGACGAATGGCGCTCCGCCGTTTCTCTTCTACCTTCTGGGCAACGTCGCCTGGAGCTACTTTGCTAACAACCTGACTAAGACTTCCGGCACCTTCGTCAATAACGCGCACCTGCTTGGGAAGGTTTACTTCCACCGTCTCGTCATCCCGATTTCAGTCACAATTTCTAATCTGATCACCTTCGCGATTCAATTCGGAATCTTCGCCCTTGCCTGGCTCTTCTTCTACCTGAAGGGACCCCAGCTTCAGCTTACCTCGTGGATCTTCTTCTCGCCGCTGTTCCTCTTGATGTTGGCGGGCTATGGACTCGGCGGCGGAATTATTGTCTCGGCCCTGACTACGCGTTACCGCGACCTGGCCAATCTTGTCGGCTTTGGGGTGCAGTTGCTCATGTATGCTACGCCCGTGATTTATCCCGCGTCGGCCGTGCCCGATCGGTATCACTGGCTAATCGATCTCAATCCTCTCTCGCCCATCATGGAAGGTTTCCGGCTAGCCCTCCTCGGAGTGGGGACGCTTCATCTAACGCAGCTTCTCGTGAGCTTCGGCGTAATGGTCTGCATTCTATGCCTTGGGCTCATGCTCTTCACTCACGTGGAGCGCACCTTTATGGATACGGTTTAAAGCAATGTCGAAAGTCATTTCGGTCGAAGAAGTTAGTAAGTCATACCGGCTTGGTATGATTGGCGGCGCGACGCTGAAGGAGGACTTCTCGCGCTGGTGGGCGCGTATTCGCGGGCAGCCGGACCCGTTGGCAATGGTGGGCGACGAACATCACGCGCGCCGTATTGGCGAGCAATTCTGGGCGCTACAGGAGGTGAATTTTTCCGTCAACAAGGGCGAAGTTCTAGGGATCATTGGCCGAAATGGCGCTGGCAAGAGCACGCTTCTGAAGATTCTCTCGCAAGTTACGGCGCCTAGTTCTGGAGAAATTCGGGTCAAAGGCCGCATCGCGAGTTTGCTGGAAGTCGGGACCGGTTTTCATCCCGAGCTCACGGGGCGCGAGAATATTTTCCTCAACGGTGCGATCCTCGGAATGACTCGCAATGAGATTCGGAGAAAGTTCGACGAAATCGTTGATTTCTCAGGGATCGAGCAGTTCGTAGAAACGCCCGTGAAGCGCTACTCAAGCGGAATGTATGTTCGCCTTGCGTTTGCGGTCGCGGCTCATCTTGAACCCGAAATTCTCGTCGTCGACGAGGTTCTGGCCGTGGGAGACGCAGAGTTTCAGGAAAAATGCCTGGGTAAAATGCGCACTGTCGCTGATCAAGGCAGGACTATAATTTTCGTTAGTCACAATTTGAATGCGGTCACGGCACTTTGTCGCAACGCAATAACGCTCGAGGCCGGACGCCTGGTTGATTCAGGACCTGCTGATGTGCAGGTTTCGCGCTATTTGAGTAAACTACGCAATGTGTCGCAGTTGACCCTGCGCGAACGCGAGGACCGCGATGGTGACGGCAGCGTTCGAATAACTGAGGTCTCTTTCTATGATAGTTTCGATCATGAAGTCGAGCACTTATTCTCCGGCGCTACGACCAAGATCATACTGCGCTATGTCGCAACGCGTTTGGGTGTTTCACCTGTTGTCGCGCTAAGCTGCTTCACTAGCAACGGCGAAAAAGTATTCCACATCGACAACAACATGAGTTCCGTTGCGCTTTCCCCGACCGTGGCTAACGGACAATACGAATGCAGCATCCCAAAGCTACCGCTGCCTCCCGGACGGTATCAGTTCAATGCACTAGTCAAAGTCGGTGAGGTGATCGCGGATGACGTTTACGGCGCCGCTACTATGAACGTCCTACCCGCCGACTATTACGGAACGGGAAGAGCGCCCTCCGCTAACGGGGGGCTGATTTTTGCGGAGCACATATGGTCCCATAATTAGTCGTGCGATAGACAAATGAAAGCAGATCAGATAACCGAAAACATACGTGATCTCGTCCGTCGTGTCGGACATGGCATTCTCCGGCGATCCTCCACGGAATTCCTCGCGTATTCCGACTTATTCCTGCCGCCATACAGCGAAGCCGTTGACTGGCGCTCCGGCCTCGGACCGAGCCTGCATATGCTATATGGGCTTGTTCGAACCCTTTCTCCTGAGGTCGTTGTCGAAATCGGTAGTGCGCGCGGCAGAAGCGCCTGTGCTCTAGCTTTGGCGTGCCGGCAAAACAGAAAAGGTAAAGTCATCGCAATTGATCCTCATCAAGTGAACGACTGGTCCGATGGCGGCACTGCGAACGAAACATATGACTTCCTCTGCGAGCGGCTGTCTCGATATAAGCTCACGAGGTGGTGCGAAGTGTTGAAAATGACTTCCGCCGAAGCGTTTCGCGGTTGGGACCAACCTATTGATCTCGCTTTCATCGACGGTGACCATTCCTATCACGGTGTGAGGACGGATTTCGAACTCTGTCTGCCGTTCCTCGCGAAAGACGCTCTGGTCTTGTTTCACGACAGTGCTTGGGAACATTATCCGGAGCATCCGGCAGCCCGCGACAACATGGGTGTTCCGCAATTTTTGGAGGAACTAAAGGATCGGGGATATCACGCTGTGACGCTTTTTAGCATGCCAGGACTGACGGTCCTCGATCCGCGAATTGGCGGCTTTCAGTACTTGCCTTCACGCTCGTCAAATTCGTCCGTGACAAGAGTCTCGACTGCGAACGCGTAAGGCTCTTTTTGCAAGCTTTCGACCAGCTTCTACGTTTGCCGTCCGTTTTGGGCCGGGAGCGACGCACGAATCTGGCCGTCCGTCTGTTGGCCGGGGTGGCTCGCGCAAGGCAGCACCTCGGCGTGCGGCCGAGATCAGTCCGTCGGCTCAAACACGTCGTTCATATTTCTCCTGCTTATTTCAGCGACGATTCTTATGTCGGCGGCGGAGAACGATGGGCAATGAGCTTAGCGGAAGCAATGGCGACCAAGGTGGAAACTACGCTCGTTTCGTTCGGCGCTCGGCGGGAGACCATCAAAGTTGGCGCGCTGAAGCTGGAGCTGTACCCGGTATCTAGTGAGTCAGCACAAGTCCATTCAGATGTAGCCAATCTTGGCTTCCTTCAGGAACTGAGAAGCGCCGACGCAGTACACTGCCATCATTTTCGGACCGCTGTAAGTAGCCTCGCCTTGGCTGGGACAAAGATCGCGGGAGGGCGGACATTTGTAACTGAACTGGGTGGTTCTGCACCTACATTTCTGGCGGGGGTAGAAACAACGAACTTTGTCGACTGTTTTTTACATCTGTCAAACTATGCGGCGACATTGTTTCCGATGTCTAGCGGACGTGTGGTCTATGGAGGCGTGAACAAGGCGTTCTTGAATGATGTTTGTCTCCCAATCGAAATGCGACGACAGGTTCTTTGCGTCGCGCGGTTGTTGCCGCACAAAGGCATCAACTACCTTATCGACGCGATCGCGGCCGATCAGCAATTAGAGTTGATAGGCAAGGTCTACCACCCCGAGTACTTTCAGCTCTTGCAGGAACGAGCCGACGGCAAGCAGGTTCGGTTCACAACAGATGCTTCCGATGAGGATCTCGTCGCGGCATATAGGCGTTCGATCGTGACCGTCCTTCCATCGGTTTACGAAGACGTTTATGGTTCTCGTTCGAAGATACCAGAGCTGCTGGGCTTGGTCTTACTTGAGAGCATGGCTTGCGGAACTCCTGTCATTTGCACACGAGTCGCATCCATGCCCGAACTCGTCGAGGACGGAGTGACTGGCTTCATCGTTCCGCCGAACGATCCTGGAGCGTTGCGTCAGGCGATTCAGTTCATGCGGACCAATCCCGCGACAGCCGCCGAGATGGGCCAGCGCGGAAGGCAACGAGTTCTCGAGCGTTTTACGTGGGATCGTGTCGCCGACAGCTGTCTCGAGGCATATCAGCAGCCGATCGCGGCTTGAAAGTCCTCGTCATAAGCAACTTTTATCCGCCTCACTACGTGGGCGGCTACGAACTCGCTTGCGCCGAAGTGGTGGAGTTCTTGCAGAGACGAGGAGCCGAGGTGCTGGTGCTCACGCAGCGGGGGCTCCCTTCGACCAAGCTCGTTCATCGTGTCCTCAGGTTCTTCCAACCTGCGGCGACCGCCGGAGAACGAAAGAGTCTTCGTAATGTGCGGAACGCCTACTTTGATCTGCAGAACCGGCGAGTTGTTCAGGCCGCTTGCCACAGGTTTCAGCCTGACGCGGTTCTGGTTTTTAATCCGACCAACCTTGGC
>JBJMGJ010000268.1:0-5913 GCA_045807965.1 Bryobacteraceae bacterium
AGCATACCAACCGTACCAGCCATACCCGGTTCCGAATGGATCCATCAGTTCGCTGAATGTCTGCTTTACGTCTTGCGCTGTCACGAAAAATGTCAGGAGAACGTCTGGCGTGGAGCTTACTGGGTGATACCCCTTATTCATAAGCTGTTTATTCGTCTCGTTCATGACCAGGTGTATCGCGGTCGAGTAGCGATCACTCAGTTCAGGACTTTTTTCGAAGATCGGATGTGTGCGCCATTCGTAGTTGTGGATCTTTGAGAAATCAAACTCTCGATTGAAATTGACGTTAATCTTTTGGGCGTTCAATCCGCCGGTAAACAACAGGCATGCCGCGAAGTTGAGAATTGCGGGTACACCTTTAAGGCCGAACGGAGTGACGAATTTGCGCATGAACCAACAATTTTCCTTTCCGCCGCCCGCGGTTTAATGCTGCCGCTCTAATTGGCTTGAAGGCTATTTGAAAAGGCTCCAACTCACTCGCACAAGCGCGAACACACGGTAGACGTCTAGACTCATGCGGACGAATTGAGATTCAAAACATTCACAGCACCGGCCGAATCGCCTACACGAATCTGAGCACTACGCTCCGCAATGCGGAGCGTAGCGACGCGAATAGCGCGCTGATTTGCCTGATGCAAGGGCGACCGGGGTGCACTCAAAGCCCAGGTGATGTCGGCGACGTAACTCTGAGGGTCGTCCCACGGATGAGTGCCGCCATTAGTCGCACGTACACTTCCTCGAAGTAATGGCGAATACTGGCGTGAAAGTTCGATGCATTGAACGTCACACCGCCATTCTGTGCGGGCTGCGTGCAGAACGTCGCATCGGCATAGAACAACGCCGAGCGTCGTTCAAATTGAGTTGGACGCGGAAGTTGGGATGCCGAAGGTAGTTGCCGGGGAAGTTGCGTGATTCTAGTGAGTAGCAGCTGCGTCCGCTAAGCCGCGGCGACGACGAACGTAGCGTCCTGCCTCAGCAGTTCCGAACTGTTCGCGTCGACCACGTCCGTGCGAGCCAGCCCATACTGGTGCCGCAGATAGCGATTGGTCAGGCGAGAAGTGGTCAGCTGAAGAGACAGGGCCGCCCCCACGGGCTGGTCCACGCGGCTCTCCGACCAAGGCCGCACGATGTCCCACGTTGTGTCTACGTCGAATGACGCCGGACTGTCGTCGTTTGCGGCGAGATGAATTCGGAAATTTTGGTGCCGCAGGAAGTTCCGGGGTAGTTCCGCGATTCGAAAGAGACGCAAGTCGCGTCAGCGAGGCCCGAACGCATCCAAGACGTTCCGTCCTGCTTCAATAGATTATCGCTGCCGGCCGTGATCGCCTCGGTGCTCGCGAACCCGAAGGCGTGCCGCACAAAGTGGTCCGTGTAACCTGGCGTGGTTGTCTCGAGTGACATCAGTTGGTTTATTGGCAGCGTCATGGGAGTTGTCCGCGAATCACTGATGAGTAGAAAATGTGCAGCGAAGAGCTGATCGGTTGGCATTTCTGTACCTGCCGGTCATAGGTGAAGATGCCATTCACCTCGCTTTCCACATCTGTAAGCTCCGTGTAGATGGCGACCGAGAGCCCCTGCCTCATATGCTCCCGGAGCACGACAATGAGTCCGACGTACCGGTTCAGTAGCGCCTCGGCGCTGGCCTGATTCTCATAGCTAAAGCTCGCGGCGGGAATCCATTGGTGGTTGGGCACCATGAGTCCCAGGCCCCCATACTCGCCCAATGCAGCGGCTCGGGTGCTCGACGGCGTCGTTGTCCCCGGTCCCACGTAGACATGGTCGTCGATGAAGTCACCGTTACCTCCGTCGAAGCCGCAGCAGTTAAAGCCGAGTTGTTCGACACCAGTCGCGAGGGGTCGTAGCGCTTCACGTCATCCGCAATCCGTGCCGGGTCATACTCGCCCCAACCTTCATTTAACGGAACCCAAGTCACGATCGGGGGTGAGCTTCGCAGCTCGTCTATCATCGGCCGCAACTCGTTCTCGGATTGGTTACGGCCGGCGCCGTCGGGCGTGGTCCCCGGGCGCGTGGACGGCATGTCCTGCCAGACCATCAGCCCTATGCGGTCCGCCCAATAATACCAGCGTTGCGGCTCGATCTTTATGTGCGCTTCCGGACGAGATTGAACCCGAGTTCCTTGAGCTTCAAAAAATCGAAGCGCAGTGCCTCATCAGTGCGCGCCGTATAGGTGCCGTCCGGCCAGTGGCCCTGGTCGAGTGCTCCCATTTGGAAAACGAACGCGCCATATGCTCGGGCCGCGAGCTCGAGTATCCCGCTCTACGAAGCTATCTCCTTCGGCCACCCATTCGAGCACCGCCGCCCATTCCTCCGTAACTTCGCGTAGAGTTGAAATTGTTGGTGCGTTGCGTCCCCTGTGTGCGCATCTGTTCCTGCCGCTGTAGATTTGCCTCAGGCCTACTTGCGGACTGCCAACCGCTGCCGTTGTTCGATGACCAATTGCCGCTCTGGCGATTGTAGCGGTAGACGTTTCCGTCTTTCCCCGCATAGATATTATTCTGTCCGCCAGCGATTCCGGCCCCGGTGTTCGTGTTGTAGGCAAATCCGCCTCGACCTGCAGCGCCCTCGCCGCTGTAGACATTGCCCAGATATCCGGCACCGCCGCCGGCGACGATTCCGGTGTTCGGGTTGTAGGTTGCCGCACCGCGATAACCGCCCGTGTTACCGGTGTACACATTCGTGTTGTAGCCGCGTCCGGCGACTGTGCTCCTGCCGGTCTGGTTGTTGTGATAGCTGCCGCCCGTCGCCGCACCATAGTTTCCCGTGTATGGATTTGCCCAGGCCGCGCCCGTGCGCGAGTAGGCTGTATTTCCCCAGACCCCGTACACATTGGCAGCCGCTGCTCCTCCCCAGGCTCCCCATCCAGCGTACGGATACCAGCCGTAGCCGTAATACGACATGGGTCCCCACCACGGGTAATACCAGGGATAGTAAGCATATCCATAGCCGAAGCCGAAGCTCCATCCGGATCCGCTGCTGTACGTGAATCCCGCGCCCACGCCGTAGGTGTACGGCGATCCGTACCATGTTGTGGTGCTGATGTACGGCGCGTAAGACCATCCCGTCCCATAAACGACTGTTGTGCTGCTCTCCGAAACAACAGTGCCGTAATATCCGGGCGTGTAACCCACGTACACGACTTCCGGGGTTGAACCGTACACCTTCACATACGTTACGTAATGGAGCGATGAGCTGGGCGGGATCGTGTATATCTCGGCCGGCACGGAGTCCGCGATAAGCCATGGGCCTTGAGGAGTCGCAGCTTTAAACCATACTCCCGCTTCTACGGAATAATAAGTGCCATCGGAGACTTTGATCACGGCCGCGCTCGTGTTTTTCGCATACTGCATCGAGGTCTCTTCGACCGGCGCAAATGCGGGTTCTCCGTCATACTTCACCGTGAGCTTGGCTTCCGCTCTGGTGATGGTCGCGGTCTGCGGAATCGAATTGGCAATCAACGCTTCTTCGGCTGCCGACGTCCCGGGAACTGAGGCCAAGACTGTCCCTTTCGGGTTATCTGCCGGAATCTTGGCGAAATCGGCTGGAAGGTCCTTTCCGTTCACGAAAGTCCAAGGTCCGTCTAGCGAAGCACCGTTGAACCAGCGTCCGGAGATCAGAAGATAGGACTGGCCGCCGAGCCGGAACAGGTTGGCATTGGTGTTCTCGGCGTACTCGAGCTGCGTTCCCGGAATGGATTTGTATTGCGGGTCTCCCTTGGTTTCGATCAGCTCGGTCGGCTCAGAAACGACATGGACAACGGGCGTTTCCGCGAGTTGGCCCGGTTGCTTCGGCGCGGATTCCTGTTTTGCCGCCTCGCCCTCCTGAGCCTGGTCCGGAGTATTGGCGGCGATGTACTCCTCGGCCTTTTTCATGTCGTTAGAGAGCCTTCTGGCAGGCGTCCACGACCTCTCCAGGTTTGGGGCTTCCAGCCACCAATCCTTCACGCGCAAATAGTAGGTGCTTTGCCCACTGTCGAAGAGGAGGATGGCCCTAGTGTTGATTACCCTCTGCAGTTGTGTTCCTGGCACCTCGCGCAGTTGCTGGACGCCGTCGATCAGCACGAGCAAGGACGGCGTGGTCGCGATGATCACTCGGGGCGGAGTATTCTTGACCTCCACTTTTTTAACTGCACCGCCCGCAGCCACGAGCGCCGCTTCGAGGCGGTCGAGCGAAATGGTACGAGTAGCGCCGGGGAATCTTTTTTGCAAGAGCGCAGTCAGTTGCTCTTCCTTGTCGGGCGTACCCGGAAATTTCAATTTCGTCAGCTCCGGCTGCTCCAGTGTCACGAGACGGTTGACTTTGTCCACCTCGGTCCTCGCGGTGAACCAAACAATTCCGTACTTCGATGCGCTTTTTGTTCCCGTTTTCAGTTCGACAGCGGAATAGAGGTGAATGAGGTTTTCCTCCCAGGTCTCAACCTGCGGTTGATAAATGAGGAATGTATCCGCTCCACTCGTGACCGTTCTGGGCCAATTGGCTTCGATGGGTGGCGGCTTTTGAACGTTGGCAGGCTGTGCGCTCAATCCCTGAGGCGGAGTTTGAGTCAGACCTTGAGAGCAGTTCAAGAAACTGAAAACGACAAGTTGCAACACTGACGCCCACGCTGCAGCGTGCGCCGGAAACACGGATTTCCGCAAAACCTGCCTCCCCCTGCGACTCGATCGCAGCAACCAACCCCGTTTTTGACAGCCCACAGACGCGCCGCACTTCGCCTCTAGACGCAATGGCGCCCTATTGCTCGTGCTCAGGCGTACGGATGATGTTCTTGCGGTAGAGTGGGCTCTTTCTTTTCGGCTTAAGCCGGAGTGAATTTGCGGACCATCAGCTGGTCACCGCTACTGTCCTGTCACTTGGATTACCACCGCGGTGATGTCGTCATTCAAATCGTCACCCGGTGCGCGAGCTGACCACTGGGACACCTCGTCTAGCAGCGCGTCAGCCAGCTGATCTGGTTTCGCGTATTGATTCTCAAGAAGAAACGGGCGGAACCGCTCGGTCCCAAACTCAACATCCGAGGCGTTCGTGGTTTCGGGAATTCCGTCCGTGTACAGCAGAACCCAGTCACCTGGCGCAAGAGGACGGGTTATAGAAGAGTAGGCGGCCATCTTGAACTTGCCCAGGAACAAGCCATTTTCGATGACATCCCGCACGCCTGCTGATGACTGGCCCCACATCAATGAGGGTGGATGCCCAGCGCCCGCGTAAGTAAGGCTCCGCGTCGACATATCGACGTACATGTAAGCTGCCGTGACATAGTGGTGCTGGAAGTTTCCGCACAATGCTTGATTCAAGCCTGAGAGCACTTTTGCAGGATCGGCCGCGTGCGCCACTTGGGCTGCGAGTGCAATCTTCAGCATGGAAGCAATCAGAGCCGCGGGCATGCCGTGGCCCGATACATCGGCAACGAATATGCCGAGACGTTTCTCGTCAACGACAATGAAATCATAGAAGTCCCCGGCGACTGCGCTCATCGGAATGTATCGCGCTGCGATGTCCAGGCCATCAATGCTCGGGATTTTCTCCGGCAGAATTGACAGTTGGATCTGTCGAGCTGTTTCCATTTCCCTCTGCATCGCGAGCAATTGCAACGAGAGCTGTTGCCGCATCCCGCGAAGCACCAGATGCGTGTGTACCCGCGCCTTTACGACCGGGGTGGAAAAAGGCTTGTGAATGTAATCCACTGCACCGACTTCGAAACCCCTCGTCTCATCCTCGATTCCGGTCTGACCAGTAAGGAAGATGACGGGTACATCTCTCGTTTCGGGGTCTAATTTCAAACGGGAGCAGACGTCATACCCACTCATACCGGGCATAGCGACATCGAGCAGGATCAGGTCGGGCACAGGCGCAACTTTCATCAGTTCCAAAGCTTTTGCGCCACTAGTCGCTACCCGA
>JBJMGJ010000269.1:0-4750 GCA_045807965.1 Bryobacteraceae bacterium
CGAAGGCCGACAGCAATGCAAACGTCCAATCCACCGTCGAAGGCGCGACGGGAGAACAACTTGGCGAATTGTTCGAGTACAATTTCGCCCAGCCCGTGACCGTGAAGCGAAGCCAGTCGGCAATGCTTCCGTTTCTGCAAGGACCCATCTCGGGTCGCAAGCTACTGATTTACACCTCCACGGGAAGCGAGCATCCCGTGAACGCGGCTGAAATTACCAACAATACGAAGAAGACGCTCGATGGCGGCCCCATCACGGTTTATGACGGCGGCGCCTATGCGGGTGAGGCTCTCGTCGAAACGTTAAAAGCGGGTGACAAGCGTCTGATCGGTTACGCCGTGGATTATGGCACTCGCGTCACAACGGCCTTCGATAGTCCGAACCAGACGATTCGCGAGATCCATGTCGAGAATGGCGTTCTCCAAATGCGCTACGCAGATCGCCAGACGCGCACCTACACAATCAGGAATGTTGATGCAAAAGCGAAAACGCTGATTGTGGAGCAGGAAGGCTCGGAGGAATACACGATTCTGTCGCCAAAGCCGTTGGAGCGCACTGCATCGGCTTATCGGTTTGAGGTCGCATTACCGGCGAATGGGACGCAAACACTCAAGGTAGAAGGCGAGCGCGTGTATCTGAACACCACGGAGGTGATGAGCGCAACGCCGGACTTTCTGCTGAGCCTTGTGCAGAACAAACAGCTCAACGAGGCCGGCCGAAGGAAACTGACACACATCCTCGAATTGAAACGCCAAGTCGTTCAGACGGACAGTGATCTGCGGACGGCTGAAACTCAGCTTCGTGATCTCACGGCAGACCAGACCCGCTTACGTCAGAACATCGACAGCTTGAACCGCGTCAGCGGGCAGGAAGAACAGGTGCGCCGTTACTCCTCGAGTCTGGCGGCAAACGAAGTACAGATAGCAAGCCTGCGCGACCGCCAGCGCAACCTCTCGCATCAAAAATCGAATCTGGACGCGGAGGTTCGCACGGCGGTTGCTGCACTCAGTTTCTGAGCCGCTTAGGCCGGAATCCTTGCTTCGCCGTTGGTTAGTTCGAAGTCACTCGCTTTGCGCGGCCCACCATTGAGGCCGAGCTTCGCGCGCAAGGCAATCTCGATGGCCTTGCCGAGCTCTGCCCGCTCGATCAGAGTCTGGCGGGCGTTGTCTCTTCCCTGCCCAATGCGTTCGCCCTTGAAGCTGTACCAGGATCCGCTCTTTTCCACGACGCCGTTTTGCGCGCCAAGGTCAAGCAGGTCGCTTTCGCGCGAAATCCCTTTTCCGTAGAAGATATCTACTTCCACTTCCCGGAACGGAGCCGCGACTTTGTTTTTTACGATTTTGACCTTCGTGCGATTCCCGATCACGGTCTCGCCGTCTTTCAGCGCGGTGGTACGGCGAACTTCGACGCGAATGGAAGCAAAGAACTTGAGCGCTCTACCGCCCGTCGTGGTCTCGGGATTCCCAAACATCACACCGATCTTCTCGCGCAGCTGGTTAATGAAAATCAGACACGTATTGGCTTTCGAAACCGAAGCGGTCAGCTTGCGCAAGGCCTGCGACATCATTCGCGCCTGCAGACCCATGTGGCTATCGCCCATTTCGCCTTCCACTTCAGCCTTAGGCGTGAGCGCCGCTACTGAGTCGATGACGATTACGTCGAACGCCTGAGAGACGACGAGCGCCTGAGCGATCTCGAGTGCCTGCTCTCCGTAATCCGGCTGCGAAACGATCAGATTTTCGGTGTCGACACCCAGATTGGCCGCATAAATCGGATCGAGAGCGTGCTCCGCGTCAATGAAGGCCGCAGCGCCGCCGGCCTTTTGCGCCTCTGCGATGGCGTGCAACGCCAGCGTGGTTTTGCCGGACGATTCGGGACCGAACACCTCGATAACCCGGCCGCGAGGGAACCCGCCCGCTCCCAGGGCGTTATCGATTCCGATGGAACCGGTCGTGATCACCTCCACCGGAAGTGCTGCGCGAGAGCCCAGCATCAAAACGGAGCCCTTTCCAAACTGCTTGTCCATTTGCGCCAGGGTGGCTAGAATTTGTCTGCGGCGTTCGTCCATGATTGTTGTTGCAATCACAAAGTCGGCGGCGGCCTCTCCGCATCTCTGTTAAACCGTTACAGAATTGCCCGATTCATGTCTGGCGGTGCTGCAATAGCATCTATGTAGTACGTTAGTACCCTTTACGCTGGGCAAAGTTCGGGCGTAAGATTCGAACTTACGTTCGATGCTTAGGGTCCCAGGTTTCCGCCGCCACGTTGCGCTCGTCTTCGCATTGCTGGCCGCCTCCGATCGCACCCCGGCTGGTTCCATTCCGCGACAGGATCGAGGGTGGAAGATGTACCTGAACCGCGCGACCGGCTTTTGCGTCAGCTATCCGTCGCGCTGGATGAAAAGTGAGACCTATGACGGATCCGGCCTTGCTATCGCAACGGGGGTCAAGAGACATTCGCCAATCCCTGTCGGCTCAATGGACGTCAGTGCGCTCGCTCTTCCAGGCACTCAAATTCGTTCCGCTACTCTCACCCTCGAGGACGATTTCGATCTGCAATTAGCCGGGCTGAAAAGGTTCGCCCGTGCCGAACAGGTGGAAATTCTCGAGAGGCGTACTTTCACGCTCGGAATGACCCCAAGCCTGTTCGTGAAGATTCGCTATCTGGACCCCAGAGATCGGAAGTTTTGGATTGACGAGGTGATCTTTGCGCGGCACGAACGCCTGAGCTACCGCTTGGAACTGGAAACCAGGGCCGACCAGTTGCAGCGATTTGAAACGAACTTCACGCAGTTTGTGAACTCGTTCCAAATGGAGTGTGGAAGCAGAACGAGTTCCGCCGCAACGTCGAATTTAGCGGCGTTTCGCCTGACGCGGTAGAGCGTCCAGGCTGCCTACTGGACGCGTTCTTTGATGTAGTGGGCCGCTGATTCGATTGCACCGGCGGCAATGGCCGTCGTTTGCCTGGCGGCCTTCGCCGCGTCCGCCATTGGATGCTGCGCTTTGGTTGCCACCGTGCCGAGTGCGTCGGCAGCGGACCCGAAGCTCGACCGCACGCCCTCTTTGCCCTTCTGATACGCATCGCTTAGCTTTGAGCGCGACCAGGTTGCGCAAACCGGAACCAGCAGCGCCACGCCGGCGGCCGTCAAGCGACGATCATTGAGCGCACTGCCTATTCTGCCGCAAGCGCTTGTTTGGTGGACATTTGCGCTACTACTTCGTATTCGTATCGAACGAACTGATGCAATGCACTCACTTTGATGCGTTCGTTATCGCTGTGCATCGCGTGCGTCACTGCGTCCTCCCGCGGCAACTCCGCTCCAATCCCATAACAATGCATGCCTTTCAGCCGCAGACCCCTCATGTCGGTCCCGCCGGTCACCATGGCCGGCAACATTACCGTTCCCGGAAACAGGCGAACTCCGACCGATTCCAGCGTTCTATATAGCTCCGTGTCCATGCTCGAAGGCGGTGGACCAGGGGCTTGGAAGTTAGAACTGGTTTCGATGGTCACGGCGGGGTCGTTGATCACCTGGGTCATCAATTCCTTGAACTTGCTCATATCCTCACCAGGAACCGCTCGAATGTCCAGAGTGGCCGTTGCCTCAGACGGGATTACATTGCTTTTGAATCCCCCGTTTATGATGTTGGGACTGATGCTGGTCCTCAACAGCGAGTTCACTTCGATGTCGTTCTTTCTGAAGTATTCCTGAACCTCTCCCGTGCGAGCTGAATCGAAAAGAGCTTTATACTGGGCCGCCTCTTCTGCCGGAGCCACCTGCGCAAGACGCTCGAAGTAGGTTCGGGTTACATCAGTGAAGTGCATTGGTGGTTGCCATTGCCCGATTCTCGATACCGCTCCCGCCAAGTGAACGACTGCATTGTCTTCCCGCGGCATAGACCCGTGGCCGGCTGTTCCGCGGGCGACTAGTTTCATCCCGCGACCAACCTTTTCAACCACCTCAACCTTCTGGTATAAGACCTTGCCACCGATCGAAGAGAATGATCCGCCTTCGGTCAGACAATACTCAGCATCAATATCCGGCCAGTTGTTTCTGATGATGTACTGAATGCCATACGTAGGTTCGCCGCCGCTGGTCAGGCCGGTTGCACCTCCTCCGCCCTCCTCTCCCGACTCGGCCACATAGATAACATCACGATCAAGCTGCACTCCACTGCGCTTCAGAAGCAACATCGTCATCAATCCGCCGACAACGAGATCTTTGTCGTCGATCGTGCCGCGTCCCCATATATAGCCTTCAACTGATTTGGCGCCGAACGGATCTTCGCTCCACTTTTCCCGCTGAACCGGCACAACATCGGTGTGGCCCATTATGAGAATTGGCCTTTTACTGCTGTTGCCTTTCAATCGTGCAATCAGACTTAATCGCGACGGGTCAGCGCCGACCAATTGAGCTGGAATTCCATTATGGTCCAGGACATCCCGGATATATTTAGCCGCTTTTGTCTCATCTCCAGGAGGATTACTTGTATCGATCCGAATAAGATCCGTAAAGTACCGTTCGGTTTCGGTTTGGAACTGAGCCCAATTCGTTTCCCCAAACAGAACTCCCTGAAGTATCATCCAGAGCAAGCTGAGGCGACGGATTGCTTTCCATCTCTCGTTAGTCTTTGTCGGATGCATGATTGACTTCTGTTCTCGTCAAAGCCGATCGAATTCCCATAAACTGGGAAGGCACTGCCTGGATCGCCGGTGTTCGAACAACCTTTCTGCATTGGCCTACTATCAA
>JBJMGJ010000270.1:0-3500 GCA_045807965.1 Bryobacteraceae bacterium
CTGCCGATGCTGGAGGCCACCATGAAATTAGGCGTTTCACGGCAGACGGTATTGCAGCGTGTAAAGCGTGGCGAACTCGAAGCGGTATTAGTTCGACAAGGACGGCGCAAAGGCTTGCGAATCAAAGTCGTAGAGCAACAGCCGGATCTTTTCAGCAACCCGGGGGCAGTATGAAACAGGATCCAAATAGCGCGACAGATCCACATCGATGACTGTCGTCATGCGTCGCATCACACTGCGTCTGACTTCCGCCAGCGCGCGATGTGGTGACCGCTGGGGCCGAAATCCATAGGAGTTAGAACAAAAGTCCGCCTCGAAGACAGCTTCCAGGATCAGCTTCAGTGCGCCTTGCACCACGCGGTCGCGGATGCAAGGGACGGTCAGCGCAAAACGCACTTGATCGCAGTTCTCATTTAGGATGGGCGGAAGTCCGTCATCCATTCCATCCGCTTCGCGGTCAGCGTTTCGAAGTACTCAAGAAACGACGTATAGCGGGCGTGGACACCCTAATCGTCCGCGACTGCGGACGTGGTAGCTTCAGCATCGCGCGTGAGTGGACGGACTGGGCCGATCCGTCTTTGTATGACTCGATCGGTTTCCAACCGCAGCGACTCGATGCCGACTCTCTCTTCGAGTTAGTCGCTCTTCTGGAAGAGCTGAGCGATAGCAAACAAAAAGGTTGAAAAATGTATTTGTCCACACTACAATCAGACCAGTTATATACGTGGTCTGATGGATACACAAAAGCAGCCTACAGCCGGCTTGCGAAAACGCCGCAAAGCTCTTCTGCGCCAATTGCCCCCGCTGCAGGCCATCCTTCGCGGTTCCCTGATCGAGCGCTACAAACGCTGCGGCAAGCCAGGATGCAAATGCGCCGAGGGCCCTGGCCACGGCCCCAAGTACTATCTGTCGGTAAGCTACCCCGGCCTGCGGCCGCAAATGGATTATGTCCCGCAGGAATCTTATGCCCAAACGAAAGAGTCTCTCGCCAACTATCAACGAGCCCGCGAGACCCTGGAGTCGATCTGCGAGATCAATCGCGAACTGCTACGCCGTCGAGAGGCTCTCTAAAGAATCGGCATGAAGCAATCACGAGCTCTCCTCCACGCCCCGATCGATGTGGAGTTCGGTGGTGTGTTGCTCGCCAATATGCTCGCAGGCTGGCTCGACAGCATCTCAAAGATTTCATCCCCTGTGGAGGCGGCTGATGAATCCCCAGATCACCGAACATCACCGGAGCAAACCCGCCTACGTGTATGTGCGTCAGTCGACGCTGGCGCAAGTTCGCCACCATCAAGAGAGCACCAATCGTCAGTATGCCTTGCGAGAGAAAGCGCGGGAATTGGGTTGGAACGAGCCGGAGATCCGCGTTCTCGACCGGGATCTGGGTATGTCGGGTGCCCAGACAACAGGGCGGGAAGACTTCAAGACCCTGGTAGCCGAGGTTTCCATGGGTCAGGTGGGTGCGGTGTTTGCCTTGGAGGTTTCGCGGCTGGCGCGGTCGAATTTAGACTGGCATCGATTGTTGGAGTTGTGCGCGCTCACCGAAACGCTGGTGATCGACGAAGATGGTTGCTACAACCCAGCGGATTTCAACGACGGCCTTTTGTTGGGATTAAAGGGCACAATGGCCCAAGCCGAACTTCATTTTTTGCGCGCGCGCCTCCTAGGTGGCAAACTCAACAAAGCCAAGCGAGGTGAGTTGCGTTTTCCGGTTCCGGTTGGATTTTGCTACGACGAGGAGCGCCGCATCATCCTGGATCCTGACGAAGAAGTGCGGGGCGCCGTGAGCTTAGTGTTTCATCTGTTTCGAGAAACTGGCACCGCCTTTGCGGTCATGCAACGATTTGCCGAAAACCGATTGCGATTTCCCAAGCGGTCTTTCGGTGGGGTGTGGGATGGCAAGATCATATGGGGTCGCCTGACGCACGGCCGAGTGCTGGGCTTACTCAAGAATCCATCCTATGCAGGCGTGTACGTTTTTGGCCGCTATCAGTACCGCCGTGAGATCAACGCCGCCGGTGAGATTCAGAAACGGATGCACGCGGCGGCTATGGCTGATTGGCGCGTCAGCCTGCGAGAACACCACCAAGGCTACATTACTTGGGAAGAGTTCCTTGAAAACCAGGAACGCTTGGAAAAGAACCGCACAAACGGCGAGGAAATGGTATTGAGTGGCCCAGCACGCGAAGGCTTGGCCTTACTGCAAGGGCTATTGCTATGCGGTCAGTGTGGACGGGCGCTCACCGTGCGCTACACGGGGAATGGCGGCATATATCCCTGCTATCAATGCAATTGGTTACGCCGCGAAGGTTTGGCAACCAAAGACTGCATGAGCTTCCGTTGCGATGTGCTCGATGCCGCTGTCGCCAGGGAAGTGCTTGGAGCCTTGCAGTCGGCCGAACTCGAACTGGCCCTTGCAGCCCTGCAGGAGTTGGAAGCACGCGATCAGACCATCTTGCGCCAGTGGAAAATGCGGCTCGAACGTGCCGAGTACGAAGCCGCGCTTGCCGAGCGGCGCTATCAGGAAGTCGATTTTTCCCAACGTCTTGTGGCAGCCACCTTGGAACGTCGCTGGAACACTGCGCTACTCCAATTGGAGGATCTCAAAAAGCAGGCCGCCGAGTTTCAGCGTCAGGAGGCGCGCGTCGCTACCCCGGAGCAGAAGGCCAAAGTGCTGGCTTTAGCGAGAGACTTGCCCCGCTTATGGCATGCTCCTAGTACACAGACCAAAGACCGCAAGCGAATGTTACGGCTGATCATCAAGGATGTTACGGTCGAGAAGCTCAAACAGAAACAGTTAGCGGTTCACATCCGATGGCAGGGCGGTGCATCGAGCGACCTCCGTGTGCAGATCCCGCTTAATAGAGCCGACCGCGTGCGATATTCTGTCGCGATTGTCGATCGCGTCCGGGATCTCGCTCAAAGCTTACCCAACGCAGAAATCGCGGAACGCCTCAATCGAGAAGGGCATGTGAGCGCCTTGGGCAAACCCTTCACCAGCTCCAAGATTCAGTGGATCCGCTATCGCCATCAGATTCCCAACATCCCGCTGGCACATCCGGAAGAGTTGACTGTCGAACAAGTGGCTAAGCGTTTTGGAGTTAGTCGCAACGTCGTCTATTACTGGATCGATCGTAGTGTCGTTCGAGCGCGGCGGCTTAACGCCGGAGTTCCCTACTGGATTACACTCGACGAAGCAGACGAACAGAGGCTTCGAGACTGGGTGCGCAACTCATGCAGAATCCACATCGCATCTTCAATGGCCTTGGAGGAAAGTGCATTATGAAATCACCGTTGGAATCTGAAGCACTCGAACTTTGCCATTTCCCTTCGGGATCTCCACCCGGCGGTTCGGCATGGGTTTATACCTGCCTGTGATGAGGTCTTCCCGTATTCCCCGCAAGAAGTCGGCGAGTCCTTGGGCCTCGATATCAGAGAAGCTCTGCTCATCTGTGCCCGCAGCACCACCGTTTCTCTTGGCTATCCGATAAGCCTCC
>JBJMGJ010000271.1:0-14821 GCA_045807965.1 Bryobacteraceae bacterium
CGGGCGGTGAAATCGGCAAACGTCTGGATTTCCTCCTCCAGGAGATGAACCGGGAGACCAATACTATACTTTCGAAGAGCTCAACCATTGGCGATCTGGGAATCCAGATGACCACTCTCGGCCTCGGGGCGAAAGCTAACATCGAAAGAATGCGGGAACAGTCGCTGAACCTGGAATAGGCTGTTAACCCCGGTTCACTCAACATCTTGCATCTTCCTATGGCAACCGTTTTCATCATCTCGGCGCCGTCCGGTTCGGGGAAATCAACCCTCGTGTCGCGACTGATGGCGAAAGATCCTGGTTTGCGGTTTTCGGTCTCGTACACCACCCGTAGCCGGCGCGGCACCGAGAAACCGGGGGATAACTACATTTACATTTCGCGCCCCGAGTTTGAGGAGCGGCGGGATCGGGGAGAGTTCCTGGAGCACGCCGAGGTCTTCGGGAATCTCTACGGAACTCACCGCAGCGTACTGGATCAGGCCGAGCGGGAGGGCAAAGACCTGATCCTCGACATTGACGTGCAAGGTGCGAGACAATTAAAGGAAAGCATTCCGGAAGCCGTTACAATCTTCATTCTGGCCCCGTCCCGCGACATTCTTGAGCAGCGTTTACGATCGCGTTCGGAGGATTCGGAAGAAGGGATCAGGCGGCGATTGCGCGATGCGGCCGACGAAATCCGTCTTTATGCGCAATACGATTATGTGCTCGTGAACCACCAGGTGGAGGAATCTGTGAATACCCTTTCGGCAATCGTCGTCGCTGAACGCGTTCGGCGCATTCGCATGGAAGACCAGATTCGTCCCATTCTCGAGAGTTTCGAAGATCGTTCCCTTCCACTGTTTTAGGGTTCGCCCGGGCAGACTGTAAGCGGGGCATTCGCTTTTTAGCCGAGGTTATTCCATGTCAGACAAAACGAAAAACAGCATGTACTCCATTCCCGATGATGCAAGCGGTAGCACCTACCGATTCATCATTGTCGCAGCCAAACGAGCCCGGCAGTTGCAGGGTGGTCAACGGAGTGTTCTGCCGGCAACCAACAAGAAGCCGACCACACTCGCCATGGAAGAAGCCCGGCGCGGCCTTGTTCCGTACACCGATCTGAATCAGCTTGAAGGTGAGGCTTCCCCCGTAGCGGAATAACTGGAGAATGCGCGTCGTTCTGGGGGTAGGCGGAGGCATCGCTGCTTACAAGGCGGCGGAACTCGTTAGATCGCTGCAGGCGCGTGGCCACGATGTCCAGGTGGTCATGACGCGGGCTGCCCGCGAATTCGTTCAACCCCTTACTTTCGCAACCCTGACCGGCCGAAAAGTCATCACGGATTTGTTTGGGTCCGACACTCCGGGCGAAACCTTGTCGAGCGCGGTGGAACACATCAGCGTGGCCCAGGAAAACGAACTGCTGTTGGTTGCTCCGGCTACCGCGGACCTGATCGCAAAGTTTGCCCATGGTCTTGCCGACGATTTCTTGTCGACGCTTTACCTGGCCTTCCGGGGTAAGGTTGCGATTGCACCCGCAATGAACAGCAACATGTGGGATCATCCGGCAACCCAGGAAAACCTGCGTCAGCTTCGATTGCGAGGCTGCGCCGTGATCGATCCAGATGAAGGGTGGCTGGCGTGCGGCGTCACGGGACCGGGCCGCTTGCCGGATCCTGCGAGGATCGCTGAGTTTATCGACACCTGGATGCACGTCAGAAAAGATCTGACGGGCGAGTCCTTCCTTATCACGGCCGGCCCGACACAGGAACCAATCGATCCCGTTCGGTTCATCAGCAACCGTTCCAGCGGCAAGATGGGGTACGCGATTGCCGAGGCAGCGGAACAGCGCGGCGCTCATGTAGTTCTGGTTTCGGGTCCAGTGAGCATCCCGGCTCCGCCGCGAGTAGACCTTGTCCCCGTACGAACCGCTCGCGAGATGCGGCAGGCGGTCCTCGATCGTTTGGACGAAGCCACCGTCATCATCAAAAGTGCCGCTGTCGCCGACTATCATCTGGCCGAGGTGCCCCGTCAGAAACTCAAGAAGACGGCGACGCGCCTCTCTCTGGAGCTCGATCCCACGCCTGACATCCTGGCGGAAGTAGGAGAGCGCAAAGGTGACCGTCTTCTGATCGGGTTCGCGGCGGAGACACAAAACCTCATCGAAGAAGCCCGCCGCAAGCTGGTCTCCAAGCATTGCGACATGGTGGTCGCGAATCTGGTGGGACGTGAGGGTCTGGGATTCGAGTCGGATTACAACGAGGTCGAAATGGTCACGCGTGCCGGTCAGACGGTCCATGCGGGCCCGGCTTCAAAGTCCGACATCGCCAGGCAAATCCTCGATCAGGTCGCTACACTTCGTCTCAACCTGCGCGCGGCAGAATTTTCCATCTCAGATACCGCATGACGAAGGAACAGCTTCGAGACTATCTCGGCTTCTATCGGGATCTCGGTTTCGATTCCATCTATACTCTGCCCAGACCCAAAAACTCCCCCCCAGCACCGCCGCTCGAAACACCCGCTCCGGCACAGCCGGTTAATTCCACGGTTGTCCTGCCCGGTTTGGCCCCGGAAGGTGACACGCTCGACATGATTCGCCTGGACATCGGCGACTGCACGCGATGTCGTCTGCACGAGAAGCGCATGAACGTCGTGTTCGGATCCGGGAATGAACGCGCCGGACTGGTGTTCGTGGGCGAGGGTCCGGGGGCGGACGAAGACGAGTCCGGGCTGCCGTTCGTGGGTCGCGCCGGCCAGCTCTTAACTCAGATGATCGACAACACAGCGGCCAAAGAAGGGATTCCCATCACTCGGGCCGACGTCTACATCTGTAACGTCGTGAAATGCCGGCCACCCGAGAATCGCACTCCCCTACCCGACGAGATGCAGACCTGTGGACAGTTCCTGTTCCGCCAGCTCATGACGATCAAGCCTAAAGCGATCTGCGCTCTTGGTTCGACGGCCATGAAAGCCCTTCTGAATTCGAAGGAAGGCATCACGAAATTGCGCGGCCAGTGGCACAAATGGAACGGGATTCCCGTGATGATTACGTATCATCCGTCTTACCTGCTGCGCCAATATAACCAAACAGCGCGACGCGAAGCCTGGGAAGATCTGAAGACATTGCTTCACTTTGTCTATGACTGAGGCTTCCAGGGACGCGAGCCTGCCCGGAGTGTTCATCACGTTTGAAGGCACGGAAGGCAGCGGAAAAACGACTCAGCTTCGACTGCTGCAAGCGCGCCTGGAAAAACTCGGATATCGAGTTACCCCGAACCAGGAACCTGGCGGCACAGCAATCGGCAAGGATATTCGGCGTATATTGCTCGATCCGGCGAACAGTGAAATGGCCTCGGAAACAGAACTCCTGCTCATGTTTGCTTCCCGGACGCAGGCTGCCGCTGAAGTGATCCGTCCCGCACTATCGCGGGGCGACATCGTACTGAGCGATCGCTGGACCGACTCGTCGCTCGCCTACCAGGGAGCCGCCCGCGAGCTTGGGTTCCAAACGGTTTTGAGTCTCCACCGGTTAGCGCTCGGAGATCTGCAGCCTGACCTGACGGTTTGTGTGTCCATCGATATAGAAACGGGACTGCTCCGTGCCAATTCGAGAAACCGGAAGATTGCCGCCGGCAACCAGGAGGCTCGGATCGATCGCCAGTCCCTGAATTTCCATCTCAAGGTGGGCGAAGCGTATCGGACCATTGCGCAAAGCGAACCGAATCGATTCCGGATGGTGGATGGTTCGGGCGAACGAACCGCGGTATTCGAAAGAGTCTGGGCCGAGGTTTCTCCGTTATTCCACCGGAAACGAACGAACTGGACGGAGATGGTTGAAGGATGAGTTCATTCCCCGACTTTTTCGGAAACGGCGCCGTCGCGGCCACGTTGGCCAAAATGGTCTATGACGATCGGATATCGCAAACCCTGCTTCTGAGCGGCCCGGAAGGTGTGGGCAAAGCTACTCTGGCGCGTCGTTTTGCGGCGGCCCTGCTGGGCGATGCGCACAAGATCGAGCGCGACGATCTGAGCCTTCCTGAAAACGCCGAGACGATCGAAAATCGCGAGAAGTGGGCCTCTGATAAACGGGCCGAAGATCCGCTGTTTTTTTCCAGTCATCCCGATTTTGTGACGTTCGCTCCTGACGGGCCCCTTCGCCAGCTGACCATCCAGCAGATACGCCTTCTGCGAGAGCGTGCTCAACTGAAGCCATCGAAGGGCGCCCACCGTGTCTTCCTGATTGACCATCTTGAAAGAGCAAATGAGCAATCCGCCAACTCTCTCCTCAAGGTCCTGGAAGAGCCGCCTGACCACCTCGTCCTGATCGCCACGGCGGAGAATCTTTACGATCTCCTCCCGACCATAAGGTCCCGATCCGTGATTCTGCAGATGTCGCGCCTTTCTGACGCCGAGATGGCCGAGTTCGCTTCGGCGCGCCGGTTGGAAGAAGCGCAAACTCGCATTGATCTGGCCGAAGGCTGCCCGGGACTCGCCGTCACGCTGGACATCGAAGAATTGAGGACGCGCCGCGGCCTCATGCTTGCCGCCTTCGAATGTGGCGCCGGACTCACGCCCTTTGCCACTTGGGTGGGACAATCCGAAGCCTTTAACGCCAGTCGCTCCGAAAAGCTGGAAGTCTATCTGAAACTCGGGTATAAATTGCTCCGTGACATCCTCTCCGCCTGGCATGGGAAAGGTCCCGTCAGCAATCGCGATATCGAGGGGCGGATCGGCAAGATAGCCGGGGCGGTGGACTTTCGCTGGATTGAACGCGCCACCCTCCAGATGGACGATTTATGGGTCATGGTACGGCGCAATATTCAAAAAACAGCGGCAATGGATGCGCTCGTTATGAAACTACGTAACCCCTCCGTCCCGATTAGCACCTAAACTAGCAACAAACGTTCGTGTCCACCGCGAGCGACCGCCAACTAGTAAAATCGAGAAACAAATGTTTGAGGAGAGGCGATTAGATTCGCTCACCAGAAAGCCCACTCGTGCTGCAAGCGGGGATTTGAAAGACAATAATACGAGACGTCCAGTGTCTGCAAAGAAAAGCGCACCGCCAGATCAGACGAACGCCGAGCAGTTCTACTACTCGAAACAGATGCAGAGCAAGACGCATATGGTTGTCGTCTTGACGGATGGAGAGCAACTAGAGGGAATCATCGAGTGGTACGACCGCGAATGTGTCAAACTCAATCGCGTAGGCGCGCCCAATCTGCTGCTCTATAAACACTGCATCAAGTACATTTATAAGAATGAGGCTGATTAGCTAACCTAGCTCGAATTTCGACGCGTTCTCGCCTTCCGCGCCAGGCGGTAGGCTCGGCGGTCTGCCGCTTCGGCGAAGCGCCGTTTCTCCTCGTCCGTTTCGGGCACGATAGGCGGCAGCAGGACCTTATTGCCGGCGGGATCCAGCCCGACAAACGTCAGATAGGCCGAAGAGGTGTGGCGTATCGATCCCGCCGTGAGGTTCTCGACCCAGACTTTCACCCCCACTTCCATCGATGTTCTGAATACACGGTTAACCTGAGATCGTAACCGCACCAGTTCGCCAATGTGCACCGGATGGAGAAAGGTCATATGATCGACCGATGCCGTCACAACCGCACTGCGGGCGTGTCTCATGGCCGCGATCGCGCCACAAAGGTCGACGAGATGCATGACATGTCCGCCAAGCATATTGCCTAGGGTATTCGTGTCGTTGGGTAGGCAAAACTCCGCGTATTCCGATCGGGATTGTGCCACGGTATGAATCTGTTCCTCGGCGCCGCCCGGCACTACCAGTTGAGAAGAATGGGGCATGTCTCTATCAGTTTCGCGGTCCCTTCGATCGATGGAGATAACTGCGGCAGAACGCCAGGAATTGAGCACGCTGACAGACCTCGACCACCTCGGGGATCAGTTCTTCGGTCCGGAGGAGAAACCGAACCGTCTGCCACCGCACCGGCCGGTGGTCCGCCTCTTCTATTGCCAGGATTTCGAGCCAATCAGTATCTTCCTTCGCCACCGTGAACCGAAGAACGGCACGTTCGATACCGACTGGAAATCGCTCGCACCCATCGTCGCGATTTCCGTGATTGCACCCGGCAAATCGGCTCTCGCCGGGAACACCGACTGGCTCACGAGTAGCATGGCAGACTCCGTCGTACTCATGGATCAGAGGCAAGCGCGCGTTCGGATGAAATGGATTTCGTGCGATCTGCTGCGGCTCGAAGTATCGGCACGGCATATCTGCAGTATGGCAGGATAACGAGCGCCGTCCAGCCTTGTCGCCGGGACGGTTTGGCAACAGGTTTACGGCAGGCGTCCTGCTTTTCGCTGCCGTGACCACCACCACCAGTTGCGCTGCTCCGAAGGCAAGCGAGGATCGCGTGCCTGCGCCACGGCGCAGCGAAATCCATCGAGCACGCAAGGATCCTGGCGGGCGCCTTTGATCTCGCAAAGACGATGATAGAGTTCATCACCATCTGATTCGGCCAGCTTCGATACCGAATTAACACGCAGCGCTTTCAGGTCGGCCTCAACCACCGGGCCGACTCCGGCAAGATCACGGAGGCGGCGGTTGTCCTCAGCCTGGTCGGATCCGGATCTGCGCGCGAGTGATTTGGCTGGCATCGGGCTGCTCCTTTATTGACGATTCAGTAACGCAATCCCTCCCACGATCAGGAGAAGAGCGCCGGTTTTGGAAATTGTAACTCTCTCGCCCAGCACCAGCCAACTCAACGCGAACGCACTCAGCGCCTCGAGTCCGAGCACCAGGATATACGTGACGCCCATCTCCGCGCGACGCATCCCGACCGCCTGGCAGGCCGCGCCGGCACAGAACAACGCAAAAACCACCAGGCTTGGCCCAAGACGAGTGAGCCCGGCCGACGTTTTCATCGCCAGCCCGCCGAAAGCAAACAACAGAGCCGCGAATACTAGAAGCAAGAACTGCATTGCTATTAAGATAGACGTCGGCATTCTCGGAGTCCCGTGCGAATCGTATCAATGGAGAAGGCAGATGATGAAAGCGCCGCGGTCCAAACTGATGTCCTTGCATTAGAATACGCACGTGCGCCAACTCTTCTTTCGGCCACAGTTCCATCCTCGGATCGATGGCAATAACAGACGTTCGCTTGCGTGCTGTAGCCGGGTTCAGTGCTCGTATTTTCTAAGACATGCTCTATTCGTTCTGCTCCTGCTCGTTTGGCCAATGGGCGCACACGCTGAAATCACTGTCGAGGAGCGATCCGTTCAGTACCTCCTAGATTTACTCCGGCTGGACACAACGAATCCGCCAGGCAATGAAACAGCCGTCGCCGAGTATCTGAAACGTGTTGCAGACGCGGAGGGCGTCTCATGCGAGTTGATTGGTCCAGACCCGAAACGGCTCAACTTTATCGCTCGGCTCAAAGGTAATGGAAAGAGTAGGCCGCTCCTTCTCATGGCACATAGCGACGTTGTGCCCGCAGACCCCTCGCAATGGACTGTGGAGCCGTTTGCAGCACGGGTGAAAGACGGCGTGGTATTTGGGCGCGGGGCGGAGGATATCAAATCGCTCCTTGCTGCTGAATTAGCGGTCGTTACAGACCTCCGGCGAAAGAAACTCGCACTCGACCGTGACGTGATCTTACTGGCAGAGGCCGACGAGGAATCCGGATCAACGGGGATAACTTGGCTGATCCAGAATGCCTGGGAGAAGATCGACTCCGAATTTGCGCTTAACGAGTTTGGATTCTGGCAGGATGAGGCATCGGGAGAGCGTCTCTTCCAGGTTCAAACGTCCGAGAAGATACCTACTCGCGTGATCCTCACTGCGCACGGCACGGCTGGCCACGGTTCGTTGCCCAGAGCCGATAACCCCATCTCGCATTTGGCGAAAGCGATCACTCGGTTGACCGAGACCGAACAACCCGTCAGCCTGAACCCGACTACGCGCCGGTATTTCAGTGAGATCGCCCGGCTGCCTGCTGCAAGTTGGCTGCAACCCTTGTTGCCGAAACTGGGGGATGCCGGCCAAGCGGCTTCTGTTCTGAGTTATATCCGCGAGCGCGACCCGGAACTGGATGCAATGCTCCACACCTCTGTTTCCCCAACCATACTTAATGCTGGCGTAAAGATAAACGTGATCCCGAACACTGCCGAAGCTCAGCTAGACGTTCGCCGGCTCCCTACCGAGACAGAAGGCGAAATATATGCCCGCTTCGCACGCATCATCAACGATCCGGAGATTACAATCAAATCGGCCGGAGGGCAGCAGATGCCCGGAACCGAACCTAGTTCATTAACCTCGGAACTGTACGTTACGATGCAGCGTGTATTCGCTGCCTCGCACCCCAAGGCGGTAACGATTCCCATCATGATGAGAGGGGCGACAGATGGGGCCTACCTGCGAGCAAGAGGTATGGGTGTTTATGGAGTTCCTTTGTTCGAACGCGAAGGAGAACCACGGTGGCACGCTAATGACGAACGAATTGCTTTGAGCAACTTAAGAATGGGAACACAACGACTGCTGCAAATCGTCCGATCTGTTGCTGCGCCGAACTCGAATTAAAAAACATGCCCACTGATCCGGTCCTGAATTCAGATGTCCTACGAGTTGGGATTTTAACGTCTAACGGGAAACAATCTGGACGAACTATATGGCAAGCACCGACCCGAAAGACCCCAAAACCGCCGATCAGGACGAAGTAGATAAGCCCGAACGGGACAAGCACCTCGATCGTGACGGCGGCGAACGCCAGCCCACCGACCAATCCTCGGAGAAGTAGGCTGGAACAAATCCACCGGACACGGACGGTTTCGGTTGGACCACAGCGCCCGGATGCGAGGGCCCTGCTGCTGTTGGCTGGTATCTGCCTGACTCAGCTAGCCTGTAGTGACCGTGGCAAGCCGGAGACTGTTAAAATCGCTCTGCAAAGCTGTTCCGGTCTTCCGTGCGTGGAGGCCATGTTCGGTGAAGCTAAACTCAAACTGCTCATCAGTCTGGCCGATCAGACCTCGTCTCTGACACCCGTGGGAGTGGCGAAAGCCAACGCCAAGCGGCCGGCCAAAGAATTCGGGAAAGTCAGGCGGTTCAAGGTAGGAAGGGTTGAACTGGGTGACCTCTTCGATGAAACTTCCCCCCCACAAGCGCCCGAGGCGCTTAGTCCCCCTGCGGATGGCACCCTATCCTATAACGCTTTAAGCGATCGATTGCTGGTCTTGAACATTCCTGGTCATGTGATTGAACTTTCCGCGGACACTCTGAAGTGGCCGGCATGCCCCGGCCCGTGCAGTCAGCTTCAGGATAGTAGAGCAGCGAATACGGCCGATGTCAAAACACTGACAACTGATGGTTTTGCCCTCGGCAGGATACCACTTCGGCGGGCTCGTATCGATACCTTATTTCGAGGGTCCGTGGCAATGCCTGAGCCACCCTCGACCACCGCGCCGGTGTACTTCCAAGGTAGACCCATCATCAACGCAGCTGCTGTCGTCCGGCCGGAGAAGGCCTTTTGGCCAGTCGGCGTAGATTACGACAGTGCGATCGGACTTGCTGTTTTATCGACCGGTGTTTACGCCTTCGATTTCAGAAGTATGAAAATGTGGCGTTATCAGTGACGAGCACTACTCGTCCCGGCTATGCACGTGAGCGGGAGGGTGAGTAGCTTCTACCGCCTTAAAGCGGCCCTCAACGTGATAAGTATGTTTCGCACCTTTCGGCACAACCCAGCTATCCCCAGGTTTCAACTTGATTGTCTGGCCCTCGAGTTCGAGCGTGGCATTCCCTTCCAGCACAAAGCCGACCACTTCGTAATCGCGAGCAACGTTCTGTTCCTTCTGTGAACTGCCCGACTCGTCCCACAGACGCATCGAGATCGATTTGCCGGAAGCAAGATATTTCTGCCCGTATTTTCCGACCGGCGAGTGCCCCGATTCGACTTTCGTCACTGTTGAATCACCCATGCCCCGGTAGACGCAGTTTTGCCGAGAAGTGGGACAATGCGAACGAATGGCTACGAATCGGGTGGACATGCTGAAGCAGATGCTGAGCGAAAATCCGGGCAATACGTTTGCCCGTTATGGCTTGGCCATGGAGCTCACAAAGAGCGGCGACTTCGCCGCGGCTATTACGGAATTCAATCACCTGCTGGAGCACGATGACTCCTACGCCGCGGCTTACTATCACGGCGGCCAGGCATACGAAAAGCTGGGTCAGGTAGAGGAAGCGCGACGCATGTACGAAAAAGGCATCGAAGTCACCGTGCGCAACGGCGACGGACATACTCGCGCCGAACTGGAGGCTGCGCTCAGTTTGCTGCCGGTTTAGCCCCGGCCGCATCCACAAGCTTTTGGATACCGGGCGCAATCTGAATCAGGATATCGCCCTTGCGCTCTGAAGCGGCGGTCACTTTGGCAGCCGCGTCAGCCTTCAGCGCCTCCGGATGGTTCAGCGACCTGGCGCCAATCGCATCCTGGCCAATCTGGCACAATTCGGCGACAGCCTCGGCGATTGGGATGTTCTCTTCGACGAGTGAGTTCTCCCGCAACAGCGGGAGAAGCTGTTGCGCATTGTCGTGCCACTCCGTCAGCTGCTTCATCAGCCATTCAGGCGAACTCGCGGATCCCGAGAGGTAGCGATCCACTACGTTATTGAACTCCCGGGCAGCATTGCTCTCGGGCGGAATCGAGTCGACCAATCTGTTCAGCGGCGTAGAACTGGAATATTTTTCGGCGTGGCGCGAATACCCCTTCACGGGCTCAAGGATGGCGACAAAGGTGTCTAACGTTTGCCGAGGAACGGAACCCGCGATCCGCTCACGCATCAGTTCGAGACTAGACGTCTGGGTCAGTCCCAGCCACTGCAGCCAGCGATTGGTGCTCGCCAGCCGCCGATACATGGAATCCACATCCGTTGTGGACTGTGGCGACCAGAAGCGTTCCGCTATCGCCGCCAATCGCGGCCAGAGTTTCGCGTCCAGATTCTCCGCCGTGGCGATTTCTTCCCACATTGCCGCCTCGCCACCGAGAATGTTCTTCGCGTCCTCGGGCGTGATGTCCGGCGGAATCGGCTTGTTTTCTTTCAGCAGCCGCTCTTTTCTCGAAGGAGGAAGCACCAGGGGATCAATGGCGTAATGCTGCGAAGCCGGTTGCATCAGGTCGAGATAATACCCGGCAGACAAGATGCCCTGAAACCCTTCCCGGGCGGCTTGCCACAAGGATTCCTGTCCGCGCCACGACTGAATAACGATGCTCTTCGGCAGATCGGGCTGTAAGATTTCGTCCCATCCCTCCATGTGCTTTCCGTGCTTCGTGACGATTTTCAGCAACCGCTGGTTGAAGTAAACCTGCAGCGCCCTCTCGTTTGAAATGCGCCGCTTCTTCATGAAGCTCTGAATCTTTGAACTCGCCCGCCATTCCCGAGGATTCACCTCGTCGCCCCCTATATGGAAGTACTCGTCCGGGAAGATCTTCGTCATCTCTCCGATGAAACCGTCCAGGAACCTGTAGGTGGACTCTTTCGTGGGGTCGATCACGGCGGTCAGGATTCCGTGCGAACGAACGATCTCATACGGCCCCTTGCCGCTGGCGAGCACGGGGTATCCGGGAAGCCAGCTCGTTGCGTGACCGGGAATGTCGAACTCAGGAACGATCCTTATACCCCGGTTGCGTGCGTATTCGATAACGTCGCGCACCTCAGCTTGGCTATAAAACTGGCCGTCCGATCCAAACTGCTGTAAGCGAGGATACTTCTTGCTCTCGATGCGAAATCCCTGGTCGTCCGACAGATGCCAGTGAAGAACATTCAGCTTCACTGCCGCCAGACCGTCGATGGTTCGCTTGACGCCCTCAACCGGGATGAAATGACGCGATACGTCCAGAGATAGACCACGCCACGGAAAGCGGGGCTCGTCGCGGATTGTGAAGGGGGGAACAGACCAGCCAATCGAGCCTGGCGGGTTTGGCCCTACCAGCTGCAGGAAGGTCTCTATTCCTCGTAAGGCGCCCAGCGGAGCGTCTGCTGAGATTCTGATTTTGTTCTCGCCCGTCTGCAACGAATAACGCTCGTCATCTCCGAGGCGTTGCGGTCCCTTGTGGTCTTTTCCTTCCACGACAATGTTCAGCGTTGCGTTCGGAGCCGCAACGGTCCGAGGAAGCACTGGAATGCCGGTTTGTCGACCCAGGCGAGCGGTTACCCGGATAGGGAGGTCCCGCAGTCGCGGGTCGTTCGCACCCGCACCGGACATGGACACGCTGAAGTTGGCGTCGATCGGTACGGCCGTCCCGCTCCCCGCATTCACCGAGGCCGGCAGTGGCATGAGGGGGAGGGCGGTTCCAACAGGGATTGGTTGCGCACAAACGCACGAAGCCAGGAAAAGAAAAAGGGAGGGGCGAATCATGAAAAACCGAAAAGCAATAAAACCTTAACAGATGCGCGCGGACCTGGTCGGATCAGCGGTATCCGGCAGCCTGTAACTCAAACAGTTCCGCGTACTTACGACCCAGATTCACAAGTTCCGCATGAGATCCCTGCTCCGCGATCCGACCGTCTTCGAGCACCAGAATCCGGTCGGCCATGCGGACGGTGGAAAACCGGTGCGAGATCAGGACTGCCATCTTGCCGGCGGTCAGATCCGCAAACCGTTGGTAGACTTCGAACTCAGCCCGGGCGTCCAGACTAGCGGTGGGCTCGTCCAGAATCAGGATTTGCGCGTCTCGCATGTACGCCCGGGCCAGCGCGATCTTCTGCCATTGGCCAGTTGAAAGATCCACCCCGCCTTCGAACCGTCGACCCAGCATTTGCCGGTAAGCCTCGGGCAGCTTTTGAACGACATCCGCGGCAAGACTCTTCTCCGCCGAATGCTCGATTCTGGGAAAATTCTCCAGCTCGTCCACACGGCCAAATCCAATGTTTTCCGAGGCTAACATGTCATATCTCATGTAGTCCTGGAAGATGACGCCGATTTCGTGACGCAGATCATCCGGGTCGTACTGCCTGAGATCGACGCCATCCAGCAGAATACGACCCTCCGTCGGGTCGTAGAGCCTGGCGAGCAATTTCACGAGGGTCGTTTTCCCTGCCCCGTTCTCACCCACCAGCGCAATCCGCTCGCCGCGCCCGAACTGAAAGCTGACGCCATCCAGAACCTTGTGCTCGGAATCCGGGTAGCTGAACGAGACATTCTGGAATTCGAAGCCCTGGCGGATCGGCCGTGGAGCAGGCAACGCCCCCGGGAGCGAAACCACTGTCGGCTCCGTATCGAAAAATTCGAAGAGGTCTTTGATGAAGAGGGCCTGCTCCGAAATGCCCACCAAACCTGAGACGAGCCCCTCCATGATGCTGCGAGATCGGGAAAAGGCGCCGACCAGCAGAGTAAGGTCCCCTACGGTCAGCACACCTGATAATGCCCGGACGATGATCAGGGCGTAAGCCGAGTAGTACGCGGTTGTCGGAACTAAGTTCAGCAGTGTGCCGTGAACTGCCCGGTTCGTCGCCAAATGCTTATTTTCCGCATAGAAACGCTCGAAGAGCGCTCGAGAACGGTCGGCAAGGTATTTCCCTAGGCCGAAAATTTTGACCTCTTTAGCGCTCTGATTGCTGGCCCCGAGGTAACGAAGGTAGTCTAGTTCACGCCTCTCCGGCGTATACCGGAAGAGCATGGAGTAATTCAGCATCGCGAAGCGAGTCTCGCCGAAGAAGACCGGAATCGTCGCCGCGATCAGGAGGACCAGGAGCCATGGCGAAAACAGAATGACAGCCGACAACAGGGAAAGTAGGGTTAACAGTTGCTGCGCCATGCCGGCGAGGGCTCCGAGCATACCCAGTCTCGCCGAGCTTTGGCGGCGCGCACGCTCCATTTTGTCGTAAAACACCGGATCCTCAAAGGCCAGTAGATCTAGAGAGTTAGCGTGCTCCATCAGGCGAATACTGATGTAATTCGTGAAGCGGTCGCCGAGCAAGCTGTCAACCAAAGAGATGAAGCGGCCGGTTGTGTCGGACGCAATCGCGATGAGTAACTCCAGGACGAGGAGCTTCCAGATCGCGGAGCGATCGATGGGACGGTGACTGATCGCGCGCACGACCAGATCAATGATCAGCTTCGAAATCCACAGCGTCGCGAGAGGGAAGAAAGCAGAACAACAACGCAGGACGACGGTCGCGAGACTTAGCGCCGGGCTCGTCTGCCAAACCATTTTGAGCAATGGCGGGACATTGCGGAGTGCCTGAAAACGTTGCCGCCAGGTCTGGGGCACTTCCGTAGACTTGGGAGGCGGCGGCCTCATCGGGCTAACCGGCCAGCCGAAATGCCCGGGAAAAGAAAATGCTCATTCTTTCGAATGAGCATGCTTCTTACCCTGGCTGACCAGGATTTACGTTTAATGGGAGAATCAGATCCGACGGCATCGCAGCCGTCAAAACCTGTTTGTGATTGGAGTTTAGGGCCAGTGGGAATTGAAGTCAAGGGCATTTTTCCCGTCAAAGGGAAACACCTTGTAAGTAGTAGCGTGCAAACCATTTAGCCGAGAGCTTCCGCCATCTCCGATCACGCGGAGCTCTCAGTCGCTGCTCCGGAGAGCCCGACTCGGCACTGCCTAACTCCCTCGCAATCTGTGACTTAACCCCGATTTAGTGACCTGTTCCAGTCAGGTTCAGAGTGGTCATTGCTTCCTCCGATTCGAGTGTCCCGTACCGCCGCCGGTAGATTCTGATGGAAGCATAAAACAAACCAGCAGCTAGACATAGCGCCGATAGCAAGACACTGAGGTAGATGATGTCGGTCAGCAACTGATAGAGCGGTTTGATCGGGCTGGGCGGCGGAACCTCGTTCCAGGTGATCTTCGCCTCGTACTGAACGCGACTTAACAGTGTGTC
>JBJMGJ010000272.1:0-4163 GCA_045807965.1 Bryobacteraceae bacterium
CAACGCCGGCGATGAGGCTCAATCTTTCCTTAGTCAAGGCCGTCCAAATTGTTTTCACCGAGGTGCCTGCGTCACGACCGCCACTACACCTGCGCCGTTTATCCGACACGGTTCCGTGTGTTGGGCGAAAATTGAAAAGCCCGCCCGTATTGCCTCAACAAGAAATGTTACCCGACGAGTCGATGTCGTTTGTTGTGATTGAGCAGAGCAGGATTCTTGAGATATCTCGGTTTTGCTTGGCTACACTGTTGTTGACCTCAGCAGAAGACAGAGCCCTGCGGGGACGCAACTCGAGCGCTGACTGAGGGGCCAGACCAGGAATGGGGCGCCTTAGTTCGCCCCATTGGTTTCATATCTCGACTGGGATGGCAGGAAAGCGAAAAATCCCGGGTGCTTGAGGGCGTGCGTCCGAGAGGACTTGATGGACTTGTTGATTGAAAGGAATCAACTCGGGTAATGACTCGCTCACCCGATAGCCTGATCCCTTCCGGCGTCGAGCAATTGGCGGCGGAAAAGCGGGATGACAAAGCCTTCACCTGTCGGCAGGAAGGCGAGGCGAATCTGCGGGCTGCAACAGAAGTGAACGTCGTATCAGCATCGTCAACTCCACCAGTGAGTAGGCCGACTCAACTGGAACTCTTTCCGGGGCGAGCCTGTGTCCTCAAGGCGAAGCCTGCCACGATTCGGAATAAAGCGAGAGTGAATCCGAATCGCCGGGACGGTGTATCGGACGGCGGCACGCAGAGACAGACCATCGAGTTAACCGGAGAGATCCTGTTCGGTCCGGCGGAGAAGCTTTCGGCCGGTAGAGAGGCGCATAAGGGAGACACCCGAAAGCGCGGCACCGAAGCTGGGCAGGAAGTCGGAGGTGGCCAAAGTACCTGTGAACTTCGGGAGAACCGAAGGGAGGGAAGGGCCGCTACTTTCATCAAGCGAACGAAACAGGGAAAGGCTGCCGGACTGCCCCCGCAAGGAAAGGCTACATCCCGGCGAAAGCCAGCGGAGCGCAAAGCGCCCGTACGGCTAAACAATGCCCGCAAACTGCAACGGACGCTATATCGAGTGGCCAAGCAACAGCCTGGAAGGAGGTTTACTCTTCTCTACGATAAGGTCTGCCGACAGGACATCCTGCAAGAGGCCTGGCAACGGGTAAAGTCCAACAAAGGGGCGGCGGGAGTGGATCAAGTGGACATTGACGTCATTCGTAATTACGGCGAAGAACGATTTCTGAACGAAGTTGAACAGGAGTTGCGAAGCCGGAGTTATCGAGCAGCGTTGGTCCGCCGGGTTCACATACCAAAGCCCGGACAACCGGGAAAGACTCGGCCGTTGGGCATCCCTACAGTCAAGGACCGAGTGGTGCAAATGGCAGTGAAGATCGTGATCGAACCGTTATTCGAAGCGGATTTTCTACCTTGCTCATTTGGTTTCCGCCCGAAGAAGACCCCGCGGATGGCGCTGAGTGCGATTGTGCAAAGCGTCAACGACGGCTACTCTTTTGTGGTGGACGTTGACTTGAAATCCTATTTCGATACGATTTCGCACGAACTGCTTCTTGGTTTGGTGGAACGGCGAGTAGGAGACGCTCAGGTTTTGCGCTTGATCCGTGCCTGGTTAAAGGCAGGTGTCATGGAGGAAGGCAAGGTGACTCACCCGGATCGAGGCTCTCCTCAGGGCGGGGTGATTTCACCGACGCTGTCCAACATCTTCCTGCATGAAGTAGATCGTCAATGGTGCCGGAGCGATGGTTTCGCTATCGGCCATGTTCGTTTGATCCGTTACGCGGATGATATGGTGCTGCTGGCGCGAACGGCGCAACAGGCACAAGTGGCGTGGGAGCAACTCCAGGAGCAGTTTGCAGCTCTTCGATTGGTGGTGAATCAAGAGAAGAGTCGGCTGACAACGCTGCAGGAAGGCTTCGCGTTCTTGGGCTTCGAGTTCCGACAAGCTGCCGGGCGGTTACTGTATATGTGGCCACGCGACAAGGCGTGCCGTCACATTCGTCAGCGGATGCGCGAAGTTGTGCGGTCGTTTCCATCTAATGGGCGAGTCGATGTAGTGATCCAGAAGCTGAATCCGATCCTGAACGGGTGGTGTACCTATTTCCGGGTTGGCAACAGTAACCGGACATTCAAGAAGGTGGACTGGGCGGTTCGCAGCGAGCTGCAATTATGGCTTCGGCGAAAACACCAGTGCCGCTGGCGATCTGCCCAGGGTCGATGGGGATATCGCTTCCTGCATGAACGATGTAGGCTGTATCGAATGGTAGGGAGGGTAAGTCATCTAGAAGGGCTACGGCGCAAGCTGCCGGAAGAAGATGATCGGAGAGCCGGATGCGGGAAATCCGCCAGTCCGGTTCGATGAGGGGGTGCAGGAAACGTGCGATCTCGCAACGCGCCTGTGCCCTACTCTACAGAGCCCTCAATAAAGATTGGCGTTCCTTACTTTCCGCTGCTGACTCCCGATAAAGCCGATGCCTTGCTATGCCACTTGAGCTTTTCCCAAAACGAGATGGCGGGCCATTTCACACCGCCATTGTTTGACACGCCGCCGCTGTAGCGTGCGGAGTTGACCTGGAGCGAACTTTCCTGGACCTTCCTGCTGTAGACGGAGAAACAGATCCTTTGCGGCGCTATCGGGTTTCTCCTCTAACCAGCTCCGCACAAGAGGCCACACTTGCTCAAACGGATCATGGCGTGTACGCCAGTATCGTGACCTCTTTCTCTTCCGGTGTGTCGGCCGCACTTCGCCCTCTTTCCATGCTGTCGATAGATGCTTCAGAAAAGCCACATCTGATTCGACCGAAGCGTCTGGTGCGGAGTGATCTGCGATAGTGGCAAGGCGGGCCTGCAACTTGCGAATCTGCTCGAGAAGATGAATCGGATCCAACTCGGCAAACTGAAGCCGCAGCGAGTTCCTTATCGTGTCCGGTATCTCGTCTGATGCCAGCAATCGTTCATACGGTGTAGCCGGCGCGTGATACTGTTTCCGCACTCTTGCGCCCTCACGAGTCTTGGACTTCAGCTTGAAGGAAGGTTGTAGAAAGTTGACGTAGAGACGGGAGTATTCGTAGAGCTCTGCCAGCGTTCCTGCAACCCTCATGCCTTCAAGACGCTTATAGCCGGTCAGTCGACGCACGATGGCGCCATTCTTCTGCTCTACCCATGCCTGATCATTCTTGCGATAGGGGCGGGACCGAGTGAATGCAATACCATGTTCCTGGCAGTAGCGGAGAACACTGTCGTTGAGGAAAGCCGGGTCATTATCCGTGTCGAAACCCACTAAAGGAAACGGCAATCTCGTGCGAACGCGATCGAGCGCTTCCACTACAAGATTCTGACCTCGGGCTGGTAAGGCGATGCACTCGGTCCAGCCTGTGGCAATGTCAGTCAGGACAAAGGTGTAGACAAAACTGCCACCCATCACTGGGCCACAATGGCAAACGAAGTCCGCTGCCAGATTCCCCGGAACCGGATCTTTCCAATCGTTGAAAGTCCGCACCGGAACCGCTTTCCGCAAAGCCGTGGGGATACCACTTCGGCGCTGCTTTCCGGTTTCGCGGACGTGGCCCAATAATCGGTCGATGGTGGAAGCGCTAATACGCAGCAGGAGGGCTCGTACTTCCGTATCTAGCTGCAGATGGCCGTGTCTCTCCATAGCCTCGATCAGCGCAGGTAACAGGGCTTTGAGCCTTTTGCCGCAGATCCGGTCGGCTGCTTCCCATAACAGAATCACCGCCTGGCGTGTCGCTTCATCATAAAGTGACTTCCCCTTACGCCGAGGGCTCTCCTGAACTCCTACCTCTTTCCTCAAGAGGCGAATCGCATGCTTCCGGTGATAACCCGCAACCGCAACAAACTCGTCCAGAATAGCTCGTTTCTTCTCTCTGTCGGCCTCCTGGTACCGCGCTCTGAGCGCCTCCTTCAACTCCCGCCGTGTCTCCAAGCTCAGCTGCCTCCTCATCTGTTTCCCCATCAAACGAACTTTGATCGGTAACATTTTCAATGAGGCAACGGCTTCTCACCGGTAACAAAAACGATGAGTCAATGCGTGAAAGATCACAATTTACGTAGGAACGCTCGTCATAGATATGTACGACACAGGCGCCAAGAAGTTGGTCTGGAGTGGCAGCGCGGCAAAGACAATAGATCCGAGTAGCAGCC
>JBJMGJ010000273.1:0-7810 GCA_045807965.1 Bryobacteraceae bacterium
GACACCGGTACGTTCGTCGTAGACAAGCAAAACGTCGCGAAGCTTATGGGCGAGCAGAAGTAGCGATGCGAGCTGGACCCGAAGTGGTCCAGGGTTGAACGCAATACTCGAGTAAGGTCCACCGCTCAATCCAGATCGATCGGCGTTGCTGATGTTCCGCGCCTCCGTAGAATAGATACGAGCCTATGGTCATGCGAATGAGACTCGCCAGGAAAGCCCGTATTCGTTGAGCGCAGCTTCACATCGCCCTAACTCACAATCTTCGTGGAAACCGAAAGCGAATCCCTGGCTGATCGCTTTCGTTGTTTCCCTCGCGGCTTTCATGGAAGTGCTGGACACCAGCATCGCCAACGTTGCGCTTCCGCATATAGCGGGTAACATGGGGGCAACCAGTGATGAAAGCACATGGGTGCTTACTTCGTATCTGGTGTCGAACGCGATCGTCCTGCCGATCACCGGGTGGCTGGTATCCATCTTCGGCAGGAAGCGATTCTTTCTTATCTGCATCTCGCTCTTCACGGTCAGTTCGCTTTTCTGCGGCGTAGCGCCGACGCTGGGTGTCCTGCTGTTCTCGCGTATCGTGCAAGGGGCGGGCGGAGGTGGTCTGCAGCCCATGGCGCAGGCCATTCTCGCGGATACGTTTCCACCAGAGAAGCGCGGCCTGGCGTTCTCCGTGTACGGCGTCACGGCCGTGGTCGCGCCGTCCATCGGACCAACGCTCGGCGGGTGGATTACCGATAACTACACGTGGCGCTGGATCTTCCTCATGAACCTGCCGGTGGGCATTCTGGCTATCTTCCTTGTGCTTACATTCGTGGAAGATCCGCCGTTTCTGCGGCGGACGCGGCTGGAGGAGAGCCGGATCGACTACATCGGATTCGGACTGCTGGCGATCGGGATTGCTTTTCTGCAGATCGTGCTCGATAAGGGACAGGAGGATGACTGGTTCGGATCGAACTTCATCCTCACGCTTACGCTTGTTTCGATCGTTTGCCTGGTGAGCCTGGTCTTTTGGGAACTTCGAGTAACGGACCCGATTCTCGATCTCCGACTGTTCAAAAACGTCAATTTCGCGACGTCGAGCGTGATGATGTTCATGGTGGGCGCCGCTTCGTTTTCGACGACGGTACTGATGCCGCAGTTCTTGCAGAGCCTGATGGGATATACCGCGGAGAGCGCGGGCATGGTGCTGTCCGGAGCGGCGGTGCTGCTCCTCCTGGAACTTCCGCTGGTAGGGCAGCTCACGAGCAGAATTCAGGCCCGTTATCTGATAGCTTTCGGGTGGGCGACGCTGACGCTTGCGATGTTCTTTTCGACACGGCGCATGGATCTCCAGATGAGTTTCCCGGCGGCCACATGGCTACGGATTGCCCAGTATGTGCCGATGGGGTTCATTTTCATTCCCGCGACGATGGTTGCCTATCTCGGGATACCGCAGGAGAAGAGCAATGCCGTGGCGGGTCTCATCAACTTCGTCCGAAATATGGGCAGCAGTGTCGGGACATCCGCGGTGACGACGATTCTGGCGCGGCGCGCTCAAGTTCACCAGGTCATGCTGGCGAGCCACACAGCAGCCGGCGCTCCGACTTTCCGGGAGAGAACGGCCGCCCTGGCAGCTCAATTGGGTCGCGAAGGCGTGAGCGGCTCTCAGCTCCGGGCCTACGGGAGGATGTATCGCACAATGCAGGACCAGTCCTCGGCGCTGTCGTACATTGATACATTCTGGTTGCTGGGTATCGCGTCAGCGGTCATGTTCTGCCTTTCCTTCCTGCTGAGAAAGAATAATCCGCGGAGGGCCGGGGCATCGAAAGCGCTGGCGCATTAAGACGGGTGGCTTGGAACATGAGAAGAAGGACCTTATTATTAGCCGGAGCGGCTGCGGCGTTTCACGCGGCGGCGCAAGAACGCAAGAGCGGATTGAAGCTGAGTGATTTCTTCGCGCACGATCCGTTCATTCTCGCTTACGGGCCGAACAAAGCTTACTACCTGTACACGGCGATAGGTGCGCGCGAAAGCGGCTCTGGTCGTGCCGGCGTGGTGGCTTATCAAAGCAAGGATTTGCAGTCGTGGGAAGGACCAATAGTCGTCTTCACGATTCCAGATGGAATCTGGGCTGATCCGGCGCAAGGAGCGTGGGCACCCGAGGTGCATCAGTATCGGGGCAAGTTGTATCTCTTTATCACGCTGCACAACCAGAACAGACTGATTGACGAACCGACGCCGGTCACTCATCCGATTTATCAGGGGAAGCCGGCGCCCCATCATCTTCGCGGCACGCAGATCTTCGTGGCAGACTCGCCGGAAGGCCCATTCAAACTGTTGGGGAAAGCGGCAGCACCACCGAGCGACTACATGACGCTCGACGGAACCCTGTTCATCGAAGACGGCGTTCCGTACATGGTGTATGCGCACGAATGGATTCAGATGTTGGACGGCACGATGGAGGCGATCCGGCTGACTCCCGATCTTTCCGCCGGTGAAGGAGAGCCGTTTTATCTTTTTAAGGGTTCCGATGCTCCATGGCTTTCCGAGCAGCACCGAACCTCCAACAAGCCTCGCACGTATGTAACGGACGGACCTTTTCTCTACCGGACTAAAAACGGCAAGCTGGTTATGCTTTGGTCGAGTTATCGCGAGGGGTTGTACATGCAGACGCTGGCGTACTCGGAATCCGGAAAGCTGGCAGAACCCTGGCGTCAGGCTCCGCCACTGGTGGGGGATGACAGCGGACACGGGATGCTGTTTCACCAATTTGACGGGCAGCTCACCCTCGTGCTTCATCAACCATTCCGGCAAGCGCATGCAAAGCTGTTCGAGATTGAAGATACGGGCGATAGCATCGCGGTGAAGCGGAAATTAGAGTAGCGGTTACCGGCATCCATCAGCATAAATACTGGCGTGTTCTCTACCGTGAGGTTCTGCGTCAAAGAAGAGTGAATAATAAGAATTCTCTTCTTCTTCTCGGTATCGGCGCGGCGGGAGGCGTGGTGCTGGGCCGCTTCTTCCCTCTTCTTTTTGCCAATGCGAACGGATGGGTGCAAGGCGCTGCGGGCGGCGACCCGTTTGCTGGACTGGTTGAACAACACCGGACATTGCTATCGCTTCTGGACAAGATGGAGCAGTTGTCGGCTGCGGATTGGGTGAAACGAAAGTTTTTGTTTCTGACCTTTAAGCGCACAATCGGGAAACACGCCATGGCCGAAGAGGACATCGTGTATCCACTACTGAAAACAGAAGGGGAGCGGCACGAAGCGACCCAGAAACTGTACCGAGAGCACGCCAGCATGAAGATTCACCTATTCGAGCTGGAACGGGCGATCAGTCAGGAGAACGAATGGCGGGATGCTGTCCGGGCGTTGCGAAGCGAGATTGAGCCGCACGCGCGCGAGGAAGAAGAGACGGAATTCCCGCGACTGCGACAGTTGCTGGACGAGAAGAAAACAGCCCAATTGAGCCGCAAGATCAGGCAGGAAGAAGCATTGATCGTTTAGCATCGCGATGGCGCGCAGGCGAGCGGGTGACGGCCGGACGGCCGCGAGCTGAGGCAGCGACGTCTGGCGCGGCATTCGTAAACACCAAGCCTTGAGACCGTTTGCCGCCTATAGTGGAGCAATGACCCGACGCACTGTAGTCTGTGTTCTCTCCTCCGTCCCATTTGCACGGTACGCAAGCGCGTTCCAGCAAAACCGGATGAGCCCGCACGAAACCGTGTCGGTGGATCTGAACGGGAAGAAGCTTTCAATTACCTACGGGCGACCTTATCTGAAAGGACGCGAATTCGGAAACCAAGTAGCGCCGTATGGGCAGGTCTGGCGGTTGGGCGCGGACGAAGCAACCAAATTGACGTTATCGTCATCGGCAAAGGTGCAAGGAGGTCCCGAACTTGCCGCGGGTAGCTATTCGCTATGGACAATTCCAGGCAAGGACAAATGGACGTTCATCATCAACAAGAAAGCGGAGGTCTGGGGAACAGACTACGATCAGTCGACGGACTTGGCACGTTTCGAGATACCTGTTCGAAAAACAACGCCGGTTGAGGAGTTCATGATCGCGATCACAAAGAAATCAGATAAATCGGCCGAAATCAGCTGCGCCTGGGGCGCCCAGACGGCCAGTTTTGTTTTGATGTTCTCGTAGTGTTGATCTTGCGATCCATCGTTGTCGGGTTGCGGTGTGCGAGGACATACCGGTTCAAGAAAAAGGGGAGCGCGTAACGCTTCCCCCTTTCATCTTCAGGGCAGTACGCCGCCCAAGTCGAACGGCGGCGGATTGCTCTCGAGTTGGGCTTGGGGGAGCGTCGTCATAGCGAAGGATCGCCAATCGTTGGTGACAAACTTTTGCTTACCGGCTGCGATGCCGGGATTGTAGGCGATCCCAGGACCACTGAGCGACGGATAGTAATCGGCTCCGGTCGAGGCGAGAAAGTGCGCATTCGCCCGATCATCCGGACGAGATGGATTGTCGGGCACCAACCGCATTTGGCAGACTCCGGCCCATCCGGCCAGATCGTTTGGAAGGATGCCAAATCGATCCGGGTAGAAATGGAGCACGTCCCCGTACACGGGTACCACCGATGTTGACCCATCGTTCTCGGTACGGGAACTGACCGAAGCCGGGCCCCAGGAATAATCACCCGCATACAGTTCGATCTGGGGCGCGTTCGATTTCGCGCCGAGGATCCAGCTCTGGGTGCTTCTCTGGAGCCAGTAAATCTCGCATGCCCGGATCGCAACGCGCGTGTTTGTGGCGCTTGATCCGGACGAGGATACGTAGATCACACCCCACTGGACCGCAGCCCCGTTGCCGGCCGGGTTGTTACCCATTTCAATAGCTGGGTCCGTTCCCCACAGCCAACCGGCGGGTTGTCCTTCGCTCTGACCAATCATGTCGGCCGCAATCTGATCCGCAACGCTCGACGAAGGTGTCGGCGTGGGCGTCGGACTAGGTGTGGGGCTTGGCGTTGAGGTCGGATTCGATGGCCATTTCCGTTGATAATTACCAGATCCGGTTCGCGATTGCGCATCGATCAGACTGCTTGTACACACTACGAGCGCAAGCGCGCAAATGGCGTTTTTCATGAGAATCTCCTTTTGTTGGGTTATTGGCAGAACGCAGAATCACGCTCGAGCAGTACGTCGAGATGATCTGGTTAGCTGTGCCCGTCAGCTTGCGACACGATCGGTCGTCCGATAAGACGCGGAACGCAAGGCGCAGCCTAGCTCCGCCTAAGGAACAGTTCGGATCATCGCACCGCCTGTACAGACAGGAAGAATGAGTCCATCAGCCCCAAAGGGTTCGATAGGCGAAACTAATACTACCAGATATGATGTTTATATACTCTAAAGATAATAGGCGTACGGCCATGATCGTTTCAACATTTCGGCGGTAATGAGAGTACTGGACGTTCAGAACGTAACTTCGTAGACTAGGCGTCTCTCGAGTAGGTTCCAGTGAACTTTGGACCCGCTGTCTCCCCGGCAACCTAAGGCTCAGCTTGCATCGGCAACCACAACAGTGCTGAGAATGGTGAGTTCTGTGGCTCCCGTGTCAATTGGGTGAAAGCACGGACCTAGAGTCGCCCCTTCAACAGACTTCCTGGCACGTTGCGTCTAAGCGAGTAAGTGCGCACGGCTTATAAGCCAATCGCTCCAGTCCTGACAAAGCTTTTACAAACTTTGAAGGTACTTACCAAATCTGAAGAGCTGCCGCCGCTCGTATAAACATCGACATTCACTTCCTGAGGAGGATGTATGAAGGTTTCAGATCTGCTGCCAGACGTGCGCGAGAATACGGCCAGCGCAAGCCGGCGTTCTTTCTTGCAACTTGCATCTCTAGCGAGCGCAGCCGCTGCTGTGCCTGTTGTGGCTTTTGCGGACGAACGGCGCGAACGCAATGAGCACGACGAGGACCAAGACGATAACAGAGTGACGAGGGGCGATCGCGACATTCTGATCGCGGCCGAAATTGCGGAAGCTCTCGCGGTTACCACTTATACCAACATCATCAACATGGCTCCATTCTTTCCCAAACTGGCGAGCGACGATCAAGGGTACTTACTCGCTGCGCGCCAGGAGGAGATGTCGCACTATCTCCTGGAGCAATCGGTGACGGGACAGCCAAGCCCGTTCACCACGTTCTACTACCCGTCCCAGATGTTTCAGGACGCACAGACCACGCTGAATGTTCTGGTTACGCTCGAAGACGCGTTCATCGCGGCGTATCTGGTGGGCGTGCGGCGGTTCAGCAACGCCAATTTGCGCGTAACGGCAGCCCGTATCATGGGGATCGAGAGCGACCACAGAACGCTCGCTCGCGTTTTGGCGCCCAATATCGATTCATCCGTGGGTGGGCCCATCGAGAACATCACCGGCATTCAGGGCATCGCGGAGTCGGTCGACCCGCCGAATAACAACGGGTATGAGCGCACGCTCGGGTGGTCACGTATTCAGCAAGCCGTGGATGCGCTGACACCCTTCGTGGATATGAACGCGGCTCAATCCGCGGGCTTCGACACGAGTGTGAGTTATACATTTGTTCCCTTTCGACCCACACTGCCCAATCCGCTTGGAGAGTTTCATTCGTTCAGGGGTTGAAGCCATGCAGAGGCGGTTGTTTGTCACCGGGGGGACCGGTTACATGGGGAGCGCCCTGCTCCCCCAACTGGTCAAATGCGGACACGAGGTGAGAGCTTTGGTTCGGCCCGGCTCCGAAGCGAGAGTCGGAGCTGGAGCTGAAATCTGCATTGGAGACGCACTGGATGGCGACTCGTACGCCCAAGAGGTTGCGGGTTGCGACACGTTCGTCCACCTGATCGGTGTTCCGCACCCTAGCCCGGCGAAGGCTCGCGAGTTTGTGGACGTGGATCTCCGAGCGGCCAAGGAAGCGGTCCGAGTGGCGGGCCCGGCCGGCGTGCGGCACTTTGTTTATCTGAGCGTGGCGCAACCCGCACCCGTAATGAAGGCCTACCAGGGTGTACGCGCAAAATGTGAATGCATGCTGCGCTCGTCCGGCCTAAATACGACGATACTTCGACCCTGGTATGTTCTTGGTCCGGGGCACCGCTGGCCCATTCTACTCAAGCCGTTTTATACTGCGGCCGAACTGATCCCGGCGTTACGTATAGGCGCTCGGCGGCTGGGACTGGTCAGTCTCGAGCAGATGGTTCGCACCCTGGTTAGGGCTATTGAGGATCCGCCGACCGGCATTAAAATCTTCGGCGTGTCCGAGATACGATCTCATGGCGGTTTGGAGCCTGGCGATAACAGCTGGCGACAAAGTTTGCTTTAGCGTTGCGAGCGTCCCGGCAATGGGTACAGAGCAAGGCCAGATCCACCACATGCAGAAGACTGAAACTACACATCAGGGCCGTCCAGAGGACGCTGTGCTTTGCCCGTTGCTTCTGTTGAACCAACCGTTGCTCGAAGAGTCAGTCGGGTTCGAGTTGCCGAATCCGTTGCTCGAGTTGCCGAATCCGTTGCACGAGTTGCCGACTCCGTTGCTAGAGTTGCCGAATCCATTATTGGAATTGCCGAAGCCGCTGTTTGAGTTTCCAAAACCGCTGCGGTTGGGATTTCCGAACCCGTTATTCGTTTGATTGCCGAACCCGTTATTCGTTTGATTGCCGAAACCGGAATTCGCGTTGTTGCCCGCCGCACTCCCGAAAGGAGAATTCCCGGCTGTTGCCGCTGATTGGCCAAATCCGGTGTTACCGGGATTGGAGGCACCGGCCGGCGCACCGGTTTGATTGAGCGCGCCAGCCATCTGTCGCGCAGCATCTTTGGTCGCATCGTAAACAAACTCCCAGAGTTGA
>JBJMGJ010000274.1:0-7206 GCA_045807965.1 Bryobacteraceae bacterium
CAAGTTTTTACCGGACCTCGATCGGCCAAACGAGGGCGTCTTCTCGTTCCAGGACGACGACGAGCAATGGATGTCGCTGCGCTACGATCTGACGGCGCCGCTCGCGCGTTATGTTGCGGAAAACTTCGACGCGCTGCCAAAACCCTATCGCAGCTACCGCGCCGGCTGGGTCTTCCGTAACGAGAAGCCGGGTAGAGGCGAAAGCACTCTGCGGCCTTGGCGCTTTTCCGGATTTCGTATCTTTCTCCGTCAATTAACTGCGTCTTCCGTGGAGAGCCTTGGCTTCACGAGTAATCAGTTTTTGCTGCTTCATTTCCTCGCCTTATCCGGCACAGGAGCGATCTCGGCAAATAACTGCGCTTCACGCATCGGGATGCTCGGCTACAGCCTCTTGACTCAGCCGCTGGGGCAATACATACAGGGCCGGATGTGTGTCACTCGGGAGGAGGATCGACGGAAGCAGTTTCAGAGATTCCTCCTGATGATTACCATCGCGAGCATCGTATTTGCGGCTCTCGTTTTCTTCGCGCGATACCAGATTGCGCAGGCAGTCTATATGCGGGGAAAGTTTTCCTTGGCAGAGCTAAATCAGGTGGTCTCCATTCTGCCGGCCTGGCTCGCCTACTTCATCATCCTGTCGCTTAATTCATGCGCGGCGAAATATCTGTTTGTTTCTTCCCGGGGCTCGTCTTACACCCGCAACATGCTCATCGGTTATGGGCTCGCGAACGCGCTTCGCTTTGCCGTCGCCGGGCGTTGCGCTCCGTCATACATGATCTGGTGTGCGGTTCTTGGCGAAGGATTAGCGTTCCTCGTCAGCTTTGCTATGTGCCTCGGAGTCAAAGAGCGGAGCTTTACGCCTTTTGTTCCAGTGCCTGAAGGGCAACGAGCCTAGAATGCTGGACCTGAGGCGCCTCACGCCGTTGCTCTCGCGAGCGCTCGGCTTTACTATCCCGCTGCTGCTTGCGCTCCACTGGCCCGTTATCGCGTGTCACGTCAATGCTGTTCTGATGCTGACTGCTTTACGTGTCGCACTGCTCGGGGCTTCCCTGGTCCTACTGTTAATTTGGACCGGAACGGGCACGAGTCATTCGGAACTGAAGTGGGCGTTCGTGTTCTCCGGTTTTCTGGTCGTGTACCTTGCTTCGGCGCTTTGCGGAACACACATAGGTCGCGGCTTGCAGGATTGGATCCGGGTGGCGACTGCGATGTTTGTCGGTTTTGGCTCGGCGCGAGCCTTGCGCCATCCCCCAACAGCGAAGGCCTTCGGTGTATCCCTCATTGTTGCCAGCCTGATCTCCTGTGGCGTGGTCCTGTTTACTTACTGGCACTACATGGGATTCCGAGCGCCCGGGTACGAGAGCCTTCGAATCTTTAAGGAATCCGCATTGCGCGGTTCGGGAGTGGCCTTGAATCCATTAGCGGGTGCCGCGTTCCTGTTCTGTCTGATGGGCATGTGTATGCTTCCTTCAAGCCGGATTCTGAATTCGATCGCTGTATTTGTTCTCATCGTTGTCGGTGGCCTGACGGGTTCCAGGGCGCCCATCGCGTTGCTCGTTGTTTGCGGAGGGACGCTGCTGTTCATTAAATCGACTCGGAGCCGTGATCTCACGCATCGCGTAAGTGCCTGGGGCGCTCTCCTGCTCGCGGTCGTAGTCGTCGTTGTGACGCTCTCGCTGGCAACTCCATACAAGATTTCAGCCTCAACTGAAGGGCGTTACGACGTCTGGACGGTTGGTTGGGCCAAGTTTGTCGAACGCCCGCTGATCGGGCATGGTCCTGAGTCCTGGCGGGATGACCTCTTCTCACGCCTTCCCGGCTACTACAAGGAGACGGGTGCTCTCCAGCGGCTGAAAGCCGGCGGATACCACAGCGAATACGTGACGTTACTTGCCGAAGGAGGCCTATTGTGTTTCCTCTGCGGACTTGCCGTTTTAGCTCTCCTGGTTCGAGAGAGCCTACGAGTTGCATTTCATTCCGAAACGCGGCGTTACCGGGGAGAACTGATTGTGTTCACGTCACTGTTTCTTTGCGTGAGAGCACTGATTGAGATTCCCGGACTCTTTGGTTACGGCCAGGACGTGACAGATTATCTGGCCTATCTGTTTGTGGCGATCGTCGCCAGCCGCACCTCGCTTCTGGAGCGCGATACCGCCACCACGCGAGAGACCGGAGCCGTGTCGTTCGCTTCGGCCCGAGCGGCTCTACGATTCGCCGCGCCATAACCAATGCCTAAACAAGTCGTCGTCTACACACCCGAGCCTGCTTCCGGAGCAGCACGATACGTTTTCGAACTGGTGAAATCAATCGCAGACGCCGGAGCCCCGGTGCTGTTATTTTGCCCCTCGAATTTCGCCTATGCCGGAGATCTCGCCGCCCGTGGAGTTCGTGTTTCCTACTCTGCACCTAGAGGAATAGACCCCGGCTCACTTTCTACGCGGATCATCAGGAATCTGCGTTTCTTCGGACGTCATTTCCTGAGCCAGCTACCCCTGTGCAAGCCGGGTCATGTTTTTCACGTTCAGTTTCCGCTCTATTTCCCGCTCGGTCTTGCTTCTTTTCTGGTCGCAAAGATGCGCGGAAGCAAAGTGGTTTTCACAGCCCACGACCCGGTGCCGCATAAATGGTTATTGCCTGAGGCACTCCGGGCACTCGAACGCGGAACTCTCGGCCTCGCCTATCATCTCAGCGATCAGATCATTGTCCATAACGAAGCAGACCGAAGGTTACTAGTCGAAAAGTTTGACCAGCCCACCTCCAAGGTCTCGGTGATACCTCACGGTCCGTTGTCGGTAGGCAGCGCGGTTCATCCGCTAAAACCCAGCGACCGCCTGGAATTGCTTCTATTTGGCTCAATCCGCGAAGACAAAGGGATTCATCTGGCCGTCGAAGCCGTCCATCGTCTTCACTCGCAGGGCCACCCCGTGCGGCTGATGATCGCAGGCGCCCTTGCAAACGCGCGGGAATCGGCATATTGGGAGCGCTGCAAGAAGTCTATTGCGGAAGCGGGCGAATGTATCCGTGTCGAAGAGCGATTCATTGCCGACGACGAACTCCCAGAGTTGATCGCCAGTTGTCATGCCGTGCTCCTTCCCTATACCGGCGGGAATTCGGAAAGCGGTGTCGCCGCTCTTGCACTGGCCAACGAGCGCGCCATCATTGCGAGAAATGTCGGCGGTTTAGGCACTTTATTAGCAGCGGCCGACTTGGGCATCCCCATTGAGGGCTCTACCTCGCAAGCCGTTGAGGAAGCAATTGAAGCTGCCCTTCGCCTGGAACTTGAAGTCTTGCAGGATAAAGGCATCCGGGGGGCGCAGTTGATGAACTCCACTCGATCCTGGACCGAAATTGGCAGGAAAACAGTAAGCCTCTACGACAAGGTGAACTGATCCGGGTTGGACGAAGAACGAAGTATCTGAACTCAGGAGACCTGCCGCTATTACCGAATTGAATCGCTCCGCTCCGCAAGGACGGGTCCTGATGCTCATCACGACCTTGACCTTTGGAGGAGCGGAGACACAAGTCGTACGGCTTGCGACGGAGCTGAAATCTCGAAACTGGGACGTGGCGGTCGCGTGCATGATTGCGCCGTCTCAGCACACGGACACGCTCAAGCGGAATGGCGTCCCGGTTTATTCGCTGGACATGACCCGTGGTGTACCCGATCCCCGAGCCGTGCTCCGGCTCGCGAAGCTGATTCGCGAGTTCAACCCCGATATCGTGCACTCACATATGGTGCATGCTAATCTGCTCGGCCGGTTTACACGGCTGGTCTGCCCCATACGTGTTTTGATCTCCACGGCGCACAATCTGCGAGAAACCTCCGAGAAGGGCGGACCGACCTGGCACAAAGAACTGCTGTATCGGATGACCGACTTCCTTGCGGATCGAACGACCATCATCTGCAATGCAGCGTATGAACGTTACATCCGCACGAAGGCAACGCCCGCCAGCAAATTGCAGATGATCCCGAACGGGGTCGATACGGACCGGTTCGCTCCCTCGGAGACGACGCGCCAGCGTGTTCGCAAGGATTTGAACTTAGGCGAAAGTTTCGTCTGGCTCGCTATCGGCCGACTCGTGGAGCAGAAAGATTACCCCAATCTGCTATCGGCTGTCGCTCAAATGCCCGAAGGCAATTGGCGAGTGCTGGTTGCTGGGAGCGGTCCTCTCGAGGACAGCCTGAAAGCTCGGGTCGCCGAACTGGCGCTCACAGACCGGGTGCAATTCATCGGCACTCACGCCAACATAGAAAACCTGTTGAATGGCTGCGACGCGTATGTCATGTCTTCGCGCTTTGAAGGGCTCTCTATGGCGTTGCTCGAGGCTTCGGCCGCGGGACTCCCAGCCGTTGTCACCGATGTCGGCGGCAATCGCGACCTGGTGATCGATCGGGAAACAGGTTACGTTGTGCCCGCGGCGAATCCGCACGCCTTGGCCGGTGCTATGACCAGACTCATGGATCTGCCCGAGGCGGAACGGGGAGAACTGGGGATCGCGGCACGCTGCCGGTGTGTCGAAAACTATCGCTTTCAAGCCGTGGGAGAAGAGTGGGTCCGCTTGTACCGCCATCTTATGGCGCATACGGAGGCTGGTCGACCGCATCCGGCAATGCCGGAATCGTGCGCTTTAAACAAAGACTCAGCTAGATGAAGATCTTGTACCTGATCACTCGTTCGGAACGCGGAGGAGCGCAGATCCACCTCCTCGACGTTTTGAAGAATCTTCCTTCCGGTTGCCGCCCGATCGTCGCAACTGGAGAGCAAGGCTATCTGATCGAGCAGGCGAATCAGATCGACGTTCCCGTTCACCTGATTCCCCATCTTCGCCAACCGATGTCGCCCGCCAACGACGTGTTAGCTCTGCGTGAGATCGTATCTCTGATCAAACGAGAATCTCCGGATTTGATTCATGCTCATACATCGAAGGCAGGAATACTGGGGAGGCTGGCGAGCCGGCTCACAGGGACACCGACCGTTTTCACCGCTCATACCTGGAGCTTTGCGGACGGGATCTCCTCACTTCAGCGCCGGATTTCGATTCCTCTGGAACGTTTCGCCGGACGAATCAGCGGGAAAGTGATTACCGTGTCGCGAGCAAACGAAGAGATTGCGCGCAGAGAAGAGATTACGGACCCGGCCAACCTTGTCACGATCTGGAACGGCATTCCGGACACGGCCCCGCAGGCGAGACCAGGCACGGCAGAGGTTCCGAAGATTGTCATGGTCGCGCGGTTTGCTCCCCAAAAAGACCAACTGTCGCTGGTACAGGCTCTGTCGGGAGTCGAAGCGCCCTGGCGTCTTGCCCTGGTTGGAGATGGACCGACCCGAGCAGACGTGGAGGCAGAAGCGCGAAGGCTGGACTTATGCGACCGTATCGAATTTCTAGGTGACCGCGGGGACATTCCGGCTGTGTTGGCGAGTTCAGATCTGTTCGTGCTATCCACCAAATGGGAAGGTTTGCCGTTGAGCATCCTTGAAGCGATGCGCGCCGGGCTGCCTGTCATCACAAGCGACGTCGGGGGCTGCTCTGAAGCAGTCGACCACGGCCTCACCGGATTTCTCACGCCCTCTGGCGACATCACCAAGCTTCGAGAAAATCTTGAGATGGCTCTTTCGTCAAAACCACTGCTTAAAGCTATGGGAGAAGCCGGGCGGGAACGCTTCTATCGTGATTTCCGAATTGAGAGCATGATGAGCAGGTTGATGGACGTTTATTACGAGGCGATCCCTTTTGCGAGCGGTCCATCGATGGGAACTGCTCCTGCTCTGACGGAAGCCCCCGAGCACCTGGCGCAGTAATGATCGATCAAAGTTCATCCGGTCAGGCTCCCCGAAAGGGAGCCGCGGCCCGAATTTACCGGGGCACCCGAAGCGCGGTGGCCCTTCCGCTATTGATCCTGAATTTTCTGTCGAGCGAAAAAGACGTCATCCGCGCGGATTCTGAACGATGGATGGATCTTCTGCAAATGAAGCAGAAGTCCGCTGTGGGCAACTTACTCTTTTTGCTCGGCAATTACCCGGAGTTTCGAACTCTCTACTACTACCGAATCTGGCGAGGAAACCTCGCCGCCGCCGCCGTTTCACTTCTCCTGAAGATGTTTTTCAAAGGGGAATCGACCTTCCATCTGAGGTCGCCGTCAATAGGCCCTGGCTTCTTTATGCAACACGGCTATGCTACAAGCGTCGGCGCTTACAGCATTGGCAAGAACTGCAGCGTCAATCAACTGGTCGTGATTGGTTGGACCGATCGGACAAGAGGTCCGATCTTAGGTGATAATGTCAGTGTCAAAGCGGGCGCAAAGATACTTGGCCCGATCACGATCGGCAACAACGTTACCGTCGGAGCTAACGCTGTTGTCACGAAAGACGTTCCCGCAAACTGTGTCGTCGCCGGCGTGCCGGCCAGAATCATCCGCCGGAATGGCGTACGCGTGAACGCGGCGCTGCCCTCAAAAACAACTCCTGAAGAAAGCTTCTCGTTATTCCTTCCACTGAATGAACAAGTTCAATCTGACCCGGCGGCATTGGATCTCGACCTTGCCCTTTGTAGCGGCAGCCGGGTCGATGGCATACCGGAACCAGAGCGAGCCGGAAACAAGGTTTAGTCAGCTCACGGCCGATCGATCTCCCGTCCTTGGCGTTTGTCACCTCGGTTTTCTGCCCAACGCACGCAAGCGAATCATCGTTCGAGGTACTGTCGCGTCTGATGAAAACGTGACACTGCTCACTCCTGACGGTAAGACTCAAACAGTAAATTTTCTACCTGCCGCGGCATATGATCTCGGCCCGGGCAGTATCGCGGATTTCAGCGATGTGGTCGTCCCCGGCGCGTACCGGGCGAGTTTCCGCGCGGAGCAGTCGGCTCCGTTTGTCATTGGAGCCGACGTTTGGCAACAAGCTTTAAATGTGCTTGCGACCTATCAGGGACAGCAGCGGTGCGGTACTGCCACCAATCGGGCAAGCCGGCCGACGTGCCACTTAGATGATGCGCGGCGGCGGGACAATGGCGATCGCGCGGACACTGTGGGGGGTTGGCACGATGCCGGCGACCTTCGTAAGTGGGTGGATGCCACTCTCATGGATCTGTTCGGCTTGATAGCCATCCTACGCAATCTCAGCTTGTTTCCATCTTCGGGCGCATTGAGCAAGGCGGCTCTTCTTGCGGAAGTCAAATACGGTAATAACTATTTCCTCAAGATGCAAG
>JBJMGJ010000275.1:0-7268 GCA_045807965.1 Bryobacteraceae bacterium
GGCAGCACCGTGGCGGCTTTATACACCTCCGTAGCGATCGCCGCATGGACGGCGGTGCCAGGCTTCAACCGCTCGTCGGGGTTTGGCACGTCGATCCAGACTTGAACAGTGGTTGTGTTGAGATCCGTCACCGGTGTCACGACGATGACCTTGCCTTCCACTTCCTCTTTACTGCCGGACTGCGTGAGAGTTGCGAGTTGACCGATCTTTACCGCGGAGACTTCGGATTGCGGAACATCAACTCTGGCTACCACGCGAGAGATGTTGACGATCGTGATCAGGGGCGAACCGGTACCGGCTATTTCGCCCAGGCTGAAGACCCGGTCGGCGACAATCCCGGAGATGGGGCTTTCAACACGCGAGTAAGCGACTTGATCTTCCTGAGAGGCAAGGTGTGCTTTAGCACTACTTACCTGGGCAGCTGCAGCTTCAATCTGGTCTTCCCGGGAAGATTCGAGCGTCTTCAGATGCCCCTCCGCGGCGCGGTATTGAGAATCGGCTGTTGTGAAGGCAAGTTGTGCCTCATCGACCAGCCGGCCTGCCAAAGCTCCTTGCTTGAACAATTGTTGGCGACTGTCGAGGAGTCTTTTTGCACTTTCGCGAGCGTCACGCGTTGCTTCCACATCTATTTGCGCCTTTACGATCGAGTCGGGAAGAGTAGAAACTTGGGTAGTTCGGAAATTCGCTTGAGCCTGTTTAAGAGCACCTGCGCTTTCCGCCGCCGCCGCGATCAAATCCTGGTTCTCAAGTACAGCAAGCAACTGCCCTTGCTTCACGTGATCGCCCCGGTTGACAAGAAACTTATGTATTGGCGAAGCAATTTTGGGCATTATGGCCGCTTGCTCCAAAGGGAAGAAAGCCCCCTCGCCCTGAACAATGCGACGGATGGTAGCTTGAGTGACCGAAGTAACTTGAACGGATACAGGCGGCTTTTCTTTGTCTTCCGGAGATCTGCCGCATCCGGCGAGAACGACCGTTGCCACAAGAACAAACCGAAGCTTCCGCGCCATGGCTAGAATGTCCCCGTAAGCGTCTGTAGATTGGTTAAAGCGAGTCGGTACCGAAGAAGACCGTCGACGTAGGCGTTTCGAGCCTGGACTGTATTTGTCTGAGCATCCACCAGCTCAATCATTGTGGCTTCACCGGCGTTATACCGAAGCGTGTTCAGGCGAAGGCCTTCGGACGCTAGATCAACTGCCCTTCGTTGAAGGTCGATCTGCTGCCGCGCGAGCTGCGCTTCATCGTAATAGCCGCGCAAATTTCTCACCAGGCTACGCTGGGTTGCGCTCAGGTCCACTTCGGCTTGCTGGCGCTTCAGTTCAGTCTGCCTCAACTTGCTGTGACGAATACCCCAATCCCAAACTGGAACATTCAGACTAGCTGTTACGAAGTATCCTAGATTGGGAACCGGCCCAAGACCCGGAGCAGCAGCGACGGTACTCCTCACGGCGAACGCGTTCGCTTCGATGCCGTATACAGCGTCGACGCTCAATGTCGGAAGAAACGCCTGACGCGCAATCGTAACGTCCAGATTCGCACCGCGAAGAGCGGCAACTGCGGAACCCAGGCTTGGGTTGGCGCGCGACGCCATATACTCTACATCGTTCAGCCCCGGCAGTGCGATCGTCAGATCCAGATCGTCAATCAGTGTGAAGTTTTCGTTGAAATCTCGGAAGAGTAAAACCGCCAGATCCAACCTGGCGCTTTCCATAGCAAATCGGGCTTCTTGCAACGCCTGTTGCTGGCTGTTCTCCTGAAATTCAGAACGAACGACATCGCTGTGCGCAACTTCCCGGCCGTGCTCAAGTTCACCGCTGATCTCCAGCAAACGATGAGCCTGGTCCAACGCTGTTTGAGCGGTCGCGTATTTGCGTTGGGCGACAATAAGCGTGTAGTAATTCTTGGTCACGGTCGCAACCAGACCTCGCCGCGCGACTTCCAGCCTTGCTCGGGCAACCGCTTGTGATGCGTCCGCGCGTTGCACCCCGCTGCGACTCAGTGTGCCGGGCGACAGGTCCTGATGGACGACCGCCCACTCTCGGTAAACGTGGACACCATCGTTGGTAACAAACCGGCCCGACGGCAACTTGCCGTTCCCCTCCGTTCCGAGATACTCCGATCTCCCCGACAGCGATGGGTACAACGCCTCGCGGGACTGGCGGAAATCCTCATGTGCGGACAACGCGTCAGTTGATGCCGCAAGCACGGTCGGATCGTTCTTCGTCGCGAGCGCAATAGCGTCTTTCAGCGTAAGTGTAACGGGCTCTTGCTTTGCTGCTGCTGAGTCGCCAAACATCGACCTGTTCGCATTTTGTGCGCTACCCGGTAAGCCGAAGCTAATCAGCATAACGGCCAAGGTGATCGAGCGAGCCCAGCGCTTTTGTGGAGTATAACGAGGCATGCGATCTGTTCGTGAGAATGCCTCGCGTTGTCTCGAGGCGAGACTAGGTTAGAAACAGTTTCTGAAGATTCACTGAAAAGCGATCCGGGGCTCGTACTTCGTCTGATTTTACTGATCGAGCCTATGAATGTACCGCCTTTGCCCGGGCGATTCGGCGTGCGACTCCGTCGTTCCTCACGCTCTTTCTACAATGGGCATTGCAGGTTTTGGTCATTCACGTCAGCACCTCCCGTCGCGATGACGTCATCACCCAACTTTGGGAACACGGTTCGGTCGGAATCCTAGAGGAGGATTCCGGGCTGCGAGCCTACTTTCCCGAGAACGTTGACGTGTCCGACGTTGTCACGCCAGAGAACGGGAGCATAATTGCATACTCACACGAGAGTGAGGATTCGACTTTCCAGTCGAAAGAGGCAATCAGCGAGCCAGTTTTTCTAGGCCAGCAGTTTGTTGTTTTAGCAGGTTCCGCGTCATGCCCGCCACCCGTAGGACGACACGCACTTTTGCTGCCGGATAGCCGAGCTTTTGGCAGCGGTCGGCACGAAAGCACGCAGTTGATGGTGGAGGCGATGGAGACGTATTTGCGGCCCGGGACCGTCGTACTGGACGTGGGTTGCGGATCAGGCGTTCTCTCGGAGGTCGCCCTGCGCCTCGAGGCTTCGACTGCCGTCATGTGTGATACTCATCCCGACGCGATCCACGCAGCGTGTCAGACCAGTCCGCGAGCGTTCGCATTTCTCGGAAGCGTGGACTCGATTGGTAATTCCGCGGCTGACATCGTTCTCGCAAACATCAGCGCTAAAGTCATCGACATTCTTGCGAGCGATCTGACCCGTGCGACAAAGCCTGGCGGCCTTCTGCTGTTGAGTGGGTTTATTCAGGACAATACACCGCAACGTTTCCGGCCTGAAAAGATTTTCGAACGGAACGGTTGGCTTTGTTGGCTGTGTAGCCCCGAGGTGAATGCTCTTCACTCACCCGACGTGAATCGACCGGTGCAGCCTTTTGAAGAGCAGTGGTGGTAATTCGGTGTGCCTGTCTTTTGTGAAGACGGTCGATGTGCGTTCGTTCCCGCGCGGGCGGTGATAGAATCATTCTCGCTAATTCCGAGCAGTCACGTTTATGTTCGCTTTCGAATGTCGGTTTCCCGAAAAGATACAAACGGCGTAGCCCGGGACAACTACCCAACTCGCGGGCTATGCACATAGCATCTCAAGCCCACCCGTGTAACCAGCTTGCCTGCGCGGTCTTGTTTTTGACTGTCGCGCTCCGCCTCGGCGCTCAAGACTATGTCGGTAGCAAAACCTGCGGCGCGTGTCATCCGGACAAGCTTGAATTGCAGTCCCGTTCGGCCCATGCGCATGCGCTGGCTCGGGCCCCGGCCAATTCTCCGGGCGAGTGGGCTTTTGGTGCTGGTCAAAAAGCAATCACTTATGTAAGCCGGGTGGATGAAGACAGTTACGTCGAACACGGATTAAGCTATTTCGCCTCCACGCAAGGGTTCGCCCCTACGCCCGGACACAAGGGGCCTGTCGATCTGCGCTATCCGACACTCGAGCCCGGCGCCTCTATTCTGCGGTGCTTTCGCTGTCACTCAACGGGCCAGCTGGCACTGGGCAACGGCTTCACGATCCAACCCGCCGAATATGGCGTCCGATGTGAAGCATGCCATGGCCCCGGAAGCGACCACGTCAAGGCGGGTGGAACACGGGGAACTATTCGCAAGCCGAGCAACTTGAATGCAGTCGAGCTTAACGAACTCTGTGGTACTTGTCATCGCAAGCCTCCGGCGGCCGGCGAAGAGATCGCGGGTCGAATCGCCGTGGGTCTGAAATTTGATTGGTCCGATAGCTGGAATACGCGCCATCAACCCGCATATTTGAGTCAGTCATCTTGTTTTCGTGCGAGCAAAGGGGCCCTGTCATGCCTTACTTGTCATGATCCACATGGGCCACTAAGTCATTCCGCTGCTTCTTACGACGGAAAATGCTTGTCCTGTCATCCGCGGGTTCCCCACCGGAATGCGGTTGCGCAAACAAACTGCATTTCCTGTCATATGCCGCAGGCGCAGGCGGCGCGGCAGTTCACATTCACTAACCATTGGATCGGAATCTACGCCAAGGGAGGCGTGGTCCCCATTAACGCAAATACGGGAACTTACCCTCCACTTGTACTCCCAGCTACCAGCCTCGGCCGGCTGAAGTCGCCGAACGATCCCTCCAGTCTGCAGTCTTTCTTCGAAGCCGCCGTGGAAGCCCGGGAGCGCGCCTCCGGAAAAACGGACCCAAAGGTGGCTCGCAGTGCCACGACTCTCGCTCTGTTTCTGAAGGACATCGGCCAGCCGGAAGCGGCCCTTCAGCCCTTGCGCCGGGCGATCGAAATCGATGTCCTTAATCGCGACCCGGAGGCGATGGCCGACGAAGAACGGCTCGGCCAGATGTATCAGCTGTTGGGAAGACCCCGGGACGCAATCGGCATGTTTCAAGAGGCTGCCGCAAGCTCGGATTTCAAGGTCTCGGCGCGTAGTTACGCAAGTTTGGCCAAACTTGAACCGGAGAAGGCAGTCTTCTATTACGAAAATGCCATTAAAGCCGAAGAATCAGCCTCGGGCCGAGATAGCCCTCGGATGGCTGCGATTCTAAGCAATTTTGCCTTGGTTTTGGCCGCCAAAGGCGAATTGGTGGAGGCGGAAACTCTTCTCCGTCGTGCCTTGAATATCGAGGAACACTCGATAGGCCGCGGTCACTATCAGACTGCGGTTACTCTGAGTAACCTTGGAGGCGTCCTGCAAAGGTCGGGCAATCTCAAAGACGCGGAAAGGCTCGGGAGAGAAGCCATGACCATCCTGGAACGAACGCGTCCCCGAAGCATTGAGTTGGCGGCAGCATGCACCAATCTGGGCGGTCTGTTAGCTATGCGAGGAGAACGGGACGGAGGTGCGACGCTTCTGAAACGTGCAGTATCCATCGACGAAACAGTACTCGGGAGAGATCATCCTCAGATCGCCTCCGATCTGGTCAATCTTGCTGGCGTGCTAATAGACTCCGGCGATCGTTCGGCCGGCCAAGCGTTGCTGCGTCGAGCTCTGGTCATCTACGAAACGAGATTTGGCATAAGCAGCGTAGAGGCCGCCGCCGTGAGAGGCCAGATTGCGCGCAGCGGGATGTGAAGCCCCCCAAGCATTACATAGATCGATGGGAATCGCAACGTACCGTCTTACCTCAACAGGGGGGCTTCCGCTTGGGTTTTGCGGGAATCTCCTCTGTGTCGAACCCTTGAAGGTCAACGTTCTGTTAACCGGATCGTTGACACAGCCATCAGGCTGTGATAACCGTATTCCTTCGACGTTCGAACAAAACCCAATCGGGCTCCGCCGCCAGGATGGCTGGCCCGATAAGAAGAGGTGTCATGAAAAGAAGTGCCCTATTAGTCGCCTTCTGTCTTTTGTCGCGGTGCCTCAGCGGCCAAACTTTTAGCGCGAATCTGACCGGTTTGGTCACAGATCCGGCCGGTGCTCTCGTGCCGGCAACTGAGATGCTGCTCGTCGATGCAGACACGGGTGACATTCGCCGAACCGTTACCAACGCCGAGGGTCGATATACCTTTTCGCAGATAGCGCCAGCCAACTACAGTGTCACCGCGAAGCGGTCGGGATTTCGCGAATACCTCCACAAGGGAGTGATCTTGACAGCGAATCAAAGCGCTGAATTGAACATTGCTCTCCAGATTGGATCCGTGTCGGACACAGTTGAGGTTACCGGCACTGCTCCGCTGCTCGATACGCAAACTTCCAACGAATCCTCGACTCTTAGCACGGCGATGATTGAAAGTCTTCCCATGGCCAATCGTGCTGCGCTTACGCTCGTTGTCGCGGCTGGCGCTGGTGGTTCCTACACGAACACCAGCGTATTTGGACCCGGGGCAAACGATGACCAGAATGTCGCTCGATTCAATCTCTACGGAGGACGGCAGAATTCCACCGCAATCCTGATCGACGGTGTTCCCTCAACGGTAGGAGATTGGGGCGGGCTTTTAACCGAACCTGGCGCGGATTCGGTACAAGACATGCAAGTGATCCGCAACACGTACGAGGCGCAGTATGGGAGAAGCAGTGCCGGAATTGTGAACATGACTACCAAGGGCGGCACGGCAAAATTCCATGGCACTGCGTTCGAGTACTTTCGGAACGACAAGCTGAACGCCAATGATTTCTGGTCCAATTTGAACGGAAATCGCAAGCAGAAGAGCACGCGGAATCAATACGGAGGAAATTTCGCCGGCCCGATCTGGAAGGAGAAACGACTCTTCGGATTTTTCGGTTATGAGGGATCTGCCTACGGCCAGCCTGGCACTTTGACAACAAACCTGCCCACGCTGGCCCAGCGGCAAGGTGACTTCTCGAAGACTTTCAATAGTAACGGCACCCTGCAGACGATCTACGATCCGGCGACGACTGTACAAAGCCCGTCGGGTCTTATTACAAGAACTCCTTTCGTGGGCAATATCATTCCCGCTGCGAAGTTCGATCCCATCGCAGTCAATTACATCAAGCTCATTCCCATACCAAACCAGGTGGGGAACGTAGTCACTGGAGCAAACAACTATTTCAATGCTGGTGTTGCCCACTTCACTAACTACCACGCCGACATACGCGTCGACTTCAGTCCGACAGAAAAGCATTCCATCTGGTTCAAATTAACCAAGGCCGAGAGTTATGACACGTACGGCCCCAATTTCTTTCCGTTGCCTGTTGCCACATTTCAGCCGCAATATCATCCCCGGTATGCGATCAGCGCCGGCGAAACGTACATACTGAATCCGACAACGGTCATCAACTTCACCGTAGGAGGAGGACGCTGGTTTGAAC
>JBJMGJ010000276.1:0-12983 GCA_045807965.1 Bryobacteraceae bacterium
CTGGTTCAATGGAAATGGACTCCCAGCGGACTCCAAAAGTACACAATTCAAGCCAAGCAGGAACGTAAGTGATAGAGTCGTTTGGTCGGGCCGCCGGGATTTGAACCCGGGACCTCTTGCACCCCAAGCAAGCGCGCTAGCCAGGCTGCGCCACGGCCCGAAGACTCCAGTTTAGCGTAAGGGCCTTGTCGCGCACCGAAGGGCTACTTTTTAGCTGATTCCTGGTAAACCACGTCGGTGAATGTCGGAAAGCTTGGACCAGAGCCGCTCGGCGCTCCAGTTGGATCTCCGACCGCAGCCTTGATCTCGTCGAGAGACTTGCCCTGAGAAATCAAATCCAAAATCTTCGCCCGTTTCGCTTCTGCCTTAGTAATCCGATCGTTGATCTCCGGCTTGGTCTGAGGCGCCCCGTGACCGGGTATGAAGACGTCAGCGTCGAGCGCCGCCACGCCCTTGGCCGTCTGGATCCATCCCTCAGAAGAGCCGTTCTTTTCCCGATGAATCAGGGGCTCGGGCCGGTTTGCGGCGATGATATCGCCTGTGAAAACAATCTTTTCAGCCGGAAGGAGAACCACCAGGTCACCACTTGTGTGCGCCGGGCCCCAATGGTAGAGCTCGAAATGCACGCCGCCCAGGGTGAGAGATTCTTTGTTGCCCGCGATGACCTGATTCGGTTGATGATCAGCTGGGGGCACGCCGCGGCCCCCTTTTGCGAGCGCGGCTTCCTGCTCCTTTTTATTGTTTTCCTGGGCGATGATTTTCAAACCGCTTGGAAAAGCGGCGAGCCCGTTTACGTGGTCGCCATCGCTGTGAGTCAGGATCACTGCTGTCACCGGCTTTGGGGTAATCTTCGCGATGGCATCCAGTAGTTCCTTGCCGCCGGCCGGCGTCGTTTTAGCGTCTACCACGACAACTTCGTTTGCTCCGACGATCACTCCGGAATTCCCGCCGCCACCCTCAACCCAGTACACATTCGGCTTCAGGGAATGCGTGACGAAGGGCGCCGTGGGTTGCATTTGCGCCCAACTCGGTCTCGGAACGCCAAAGAGGCTCAAGGATAAAGCGAGTAGTAAGTGAGGTCTCACGGTAGCGAATAGACTAGTCATAGTTTTCATTTCCAGATGAATGTCGCAGAGCAGTGCCGAATCGTTACTTCCACGGCCTTCGATTCGCTATGCTCGGTCAAGGTATGAGGAGTGGAAGCCACGCCTCCGCAACATCCCGGCGGAGGAGAAATACGCCCTGTTTTGATGGAAGGGCCATAGCGGTTCTCATTCTGATCGTGTCGGTGTTGGTTGCCGTTGTTTGGTTTGGGCATTCTCGCCTGGAAACGAACAACAATCCCTCAGTCCAGAAATTCGGACCCAAAATGGCACCAAACCGCTGAGGGCGGTATGGCGGCTATTCGGAATAAAACAGGTACTTGCGCCATTGGTCATCGCTTCGCCCTAAAAGGCGCATCAGATGGCGGCTGGTGTGAAGGCTAAAAGGGCGCGGCGGCCGAAGTAGCTTCATTCCGGCTTCCTCGGGCGTTCTGCTTCCTTTTCGGTTGTTACACGAGTGGCAGCAGGCAACCAGGTTCTCCCATGTGGTTTCGCCGGCTCTCGAACGCGGAATAACGTGATCGAGCGTCATCTCGCCAGACGGGAGAATGCGATGGCAATACTGGCACGTGTAGCGGTCGCGCATCAGAATGTTCTTCCGCGAGAGAGCGCGAGTTTGGTGAGGAATGCGCCTGTACTCGAGCAGACGAATCACTGAAGGAACGTGAAGAGCGCGGCGTGCCGAGTGGATCTGGAACGGAGCAACTTCTTCCGCCGAGGCAACACCTTTCAATATCAAAACCAGTGCTCGGCGCGCCGCGCAGATATTGATTGGTTCGTAGCTGGCGTTAAGCACGAGGACGGGCTTGTGAAGTCGATCCTGGATTGGCATCGGACACGCTCCTCCCAAACGTTACGTTAATGGTGATCAGCTTACTCCAACTTCGGCCGGATTGTAATCTCGACCACTTCCGCCCAAAGACGAAGCAAAATCTGATTCTGGTCTGAACCTTTGGTCCTCTAAGCGGCCGTGCGTACGGCGGCCTGGCTCGGGATTGCGCACGGGGGCTTCGAGCCGACGGTCAACACGGGCGAGCGTCAAAGCACTCACATGGGCTGCACCAGCGGCCTTTAGCGCTTCTGCCGCGGTTCGCAGGGTTGTGCCGGTTGTAAACACGTCGTCGATCAGAAGAATCCGCTTGCCGGAAACCTCCGCCGCACGTTTGACACAAAACGACTTGTCCAGATTCTTAAGGCGCTGGGCTTCCGTGAGGCTGGCCTGCGCGACGGTATATCGTCGCCGCTGTAGATTCGTCCCCAGTTTAAGGCCGTATCGGCGAGCAATGGGGGCGGCCAGGAGTTCGGCCTGGTTGAAGCCACGCTCCCACTTCTTGCGCCAATGCATAGGCATAGCAACTACGAGGTCGAATTCGATATCGAGCGGAAGCGCACTGGAAAGAAACCGGCTCAGCGGACCCGCCAGGCTCTCCACCTTCGCATATTTAAAGAGGTGAATTAAACGTCGAAGCGCGCCCTCGTAGCTTCCAAACGAGTAAGCAGCGTCGAAGCCCACTAATCCTTCTCGGCACAAGGAGCAAAAGCCGTCATCTTTTAGCGCGAACGCGGACAGAAAGGGCGTACGACAGCCCAAGCAGAAAAACTCTGCCTCCAAAGGCTGAGGAAGGGCTAAGCAAACGCGGCAGATCGGAATCCGGGAGATCTCCTGGAGCGGCTGCTCACATATCCGGCATTCATCCGGGAAAAAGCAATTGAATAGGTTTCGAGCGAGATGTTGGAGGCCGAAAACAAACGACAACGGCCGAAGTGTCTGTTGTGATGTGTCGGTGCGAGTCGAGAGACTAGGGAAGGCACACCCCCACTAAATCGCGAGTATACAACATGCTGTAGTTGTAGTGCGGATTCGGCGGCAAAATTGCTCACCTCAAACGCAAAATGCCCGTTTTCTCGGGTTTACGAGATTTCGCCACTTTGGTTGTAGAGTTAGGTACAGTTCGCTAACACTTCTCAGAGGGAGTCATATGAGCAAGTTGAGCGTTCTTGTCGTCCACAAAGACACGGCTGAACTGGACCGGCTTTCGAATCTCCTCCAAAAGGGCAGCCACAGCGTACTGCCGCTGGAGACGATGACCGATGCGTCGGAGGCATTGGGATTGCAGCGCTTCGATGCTGTGCTTCTGGCCGAGAATACGCCGGCGGACGAGCTCGCGCACTTTGCCGCGACTTTGCGTGGCATGGAAAGGGACCGACGCGCCGATGGGCGTACTTCAATCCTCACCTGTTCCCGCTCTGTCACGGAGGCGAAGATCAGCACAAATGGCCGCCAGGCGGGCCACATCGACGCATTCCTTCCGGAACACTTCGAGCCCGCGATTTTCGCCAGAACTGTGGACCAGCTCTCCCGTCACCTGTCGGGACCCTCCTGTGCCTCGGTAAGCGACGGAAGGGAAGAACCAGCTATTTTCGACGGAGACGAATTCAGGGAACTTTTGGGCAATAGCCCCGAGCTACTGGACGAGATCATTGGTCTGTTTTTGGAGGAATCCGGGTCGCAGGTACAGCAGATGCAGATTTGCCTTCAAAGCGAGAACTTCGACGCTCTTGCAAAACTCGCGCATACCTTAAAGGGATCTCTCGGGACGCTGCATGCACATCGTGCACGAGCCAATGCCCAGGCGCTTGAAGTCGCGGCAACCCGCGGGATGACGGAAGACTGCCGGGCCGGTCTGGACCGGCTAATGACCGATCTCGATGAACTGCGACCCCTGCTGATCCAGGTGCGCCCGGCGCTCTGAAGCAACCGTAAACCGTTTGCTACACTAGGGTTTCTCGAATTCAGCGGAAAATCCTATGAGCTCTTCTGAAGTAACGGAGATCGTCTGCGCTCACAGTCCGGACTCAGATGACGCATTCATGTTTTACGGCTTGGCGACGAAGAAGGTCCGCTCAAAGCTGGTCTCATTTCGCCATGTGCTCGAAGATATCGAATCGCTCAATAAGAAGGCGACCGAAGGCAAATACGAGATAACCGCTATTTCCTACCATGCCTATCCGTACGTGGCTGACAAGTACGTTCTGATGGCCAGTGGCTCGAGCGTAGGCGACGGGTATGGACCGATTGTCGTCAGCTCGCGCTTGTTGGCCCCCGAGGAGCTCAAAGGTAAACGGATCGCGGTCCCCGGAACGATGACCACGGCATTCCTGGCCCTAAAGCTCTTCCAGCCCGAGTTTGAGCATGTCGTCATCCCGTTCGACAAGATTCTCGATGCGGTTCGCGACCACGATGTGGATGGCGGCCTCGTCATTCACGAAGGTCAACTGACTTACGGTTTTGGCGGGCTTCACAACGTGATCGATCTGGGCAAGTGGTTCAAATCGACCTACGATTTGCCCCTGCCTCTCGGTGCTAACGCCATGCGTCGCAATCTGACTCCCGAGATTCAAGCCGAGTGCTCGCGTTTAATTCGGGAAAGCATTCAATACTCGTTGGATCATCGGGAAGAGGCGCTGAACTATGCCATGCAGTTCGCGAGAGACCTCGATCCGAGCCTGGCCGAACAGTTCGTCGGAATGTATGTGAATCAGGCCACGATAGACGGCGGCGAAATAGTGCCCCGAGCGGCGCAGAAGCTGCTGGACCTGGGTTATGAGGCTGGCCTGATCCCCCATAAGATTTCCGTTGAAGTTGTCCGCTAAGGCGGCTAAGTTCCCAATATGCATCTATTGTCGCGCTTAGCAGCGTGCTCGGTACTTACTTGTCTTTTGCTGGCCGGACAGAGCGACGATGGCCTGTCTTCTAAGCAACAGATCGCGCGGATCCATGAACTGGGGAAGCGGGACGCGGCTGCGATTCCGGCTTTGTCGGCCTACCTTTCAAACTCACGCCCTGATGTGCGATTGGAAGCCGTCAAGGCGATCGTACGGATCGGCGGGGAGCAAAGCCTTGCTCCGCTTGTCCAAGCGACAAAAGACAAGAATCCGGACGTGCAGATACGAGCGACCAATGGGTTGGTGAATTTCTACGTTCCCGGATACGTAGCGAAAGGGCTTACCGGGCCAGTCACCCGGGGCGTCCGTGGAGCGAAGTCGCTTGTTGCAAACCGCAACGATCAGGTGATCGACCCTTCCGTCACAGTACGGCCCGAGATTTCGGACGCCTTAGCGGAAGAGATTAGCGGCCCTGCGATCGTCGATGTCAAAACGACTGCGGCGCGAGCCGCGGGTATTCTCCGAGCGCGTTCTGCTGTCCCGGCGCTTGACGGGGCACTAAGGCACAAGGACAGCCAGCTGATTCTGGAATGCCTGGTGGCTCTGCAGAAAATTAAGGATCCTGCTGCGGGCGCTACCTTGGCCGGGCCGGCTCGGGACCTCGATGAGCGCGTGAAGCTGACTGCCCTCGAAACGATTGGAAAACTTCGCACCCTGGACGCGGCGCCTGACGTAAGGGCAGCTCTAACCACCGCTCGGACCTTGAAAGTCCGCCGTGCCGCCTTAGAAACCCTGGCTATGCTGGGCATTAGCGGCGACCGGAGCACTTTCCAGAATTTTGTCCAGGACAAAGATCCGGAACTACGGGCGTCGGCCTTAGAGGGGTTAGGACGCATTCGCGAGCCCGAGGACTACCCGCTGCTTGAAAAGGCCTACAACGAACAGAACGTGGATCCGAGAGTTCATCTGGCCGCTGCCTTTGCGCTGGCGGAACAGGGAAAGGTCGACACGGGCGAATACAGCCCGCTACCCTACCTCTTCGACAATCTGGCGTTGAAATCCCGTTCCGATACGGCGGCTGCTTACCTCACCGAGCTGGTCAGACGTCCTGAAGTTCGATCTGCGCTCATTCCTATGATTCCCCGAGGTTCGAAAGACCAGAAGCTGGCACTATGTTCGGTTCTGACGGAAGCTGGGACGGAGGACGTGCTGCCGGTATTCGAGAAGCTGACGGGCGACAAAGATCCCGACGTCGCGGTAGCGGCGGCGAAGGCCATGAAAACAGTAAAGGCTCGCCAATCCGCGTAAGCCACGGATGGGCGAGCCTTTGAAATCGAAGACTGAGGGCTCTACTTGGCCTTTTTCTGCTTTTGCTGACCGACGCGGATTTTGAACTGTTGCTGTTTCGCTTCCTGGAACGCCTTGTGGTCGTGGCGGGCCACCGCATCCGCTAGGTAGGTGTCAACGTTCATTTCCTTCGGCAGAACGGCCATCAACGAGAAGTTCTCGTTGCAAGTCGGACAGAACGCCCGAAAACGCTTCACATTCGGAATTGCCATAGATATACGTAGCAAGTATAACATTTGTGTCTACTTGCCTAAATCGGCATACAACTCATCCTCAAAACGCACACCCAGTGCGCTGCTCCTCTGTTTAAGGGATCGCAACACCCCGGAGAACCCTAGGACCTTGGAAGGTGCGCTCGACTTCCTTCTCCCATTCGAGTCCCCCCTCGCGCGGCAGGGTCGGCAGTGCGACTGCACGAGTCTAGCATTGCGCCCAAAGAGCTATGTCTTCATGAAGCTCGCCCGGCCGATGGATGAATGGAGACGTCGACGCGGCGTGAGCGTGACCCTGAGTTCTACTTCCCCAACGAAACGTGAGATAGCTGCGCAGAATTGGGAACTACCTTCATGGTGTCGACGTTTAAGACCAACCCCTATTCTTTGGCGGAACTTCTGGAGAACTGCCATCGCGGTATCCTTCAGCTGCCTGATTTTCAACGCAGTTGGGTTTGGGATGAAGACCGCATCAAGAGCTTGATCGCCTCTGTGTCGCGATCGTTTCCGGTGGGCGCTTTGATGACACTCGATACGGGGGGCCCGTCAACTTTCAACCAAGACCAGTCGAAGGCGCGCCTAACGAAGCAAAAGCGGCGGTTCCGCAATCGCTTCTCCTCGATGGCCAGCAGCGAATGACTTCGCTCTATCAGGTCACGCGCCGAGGAAAGGTCGTTGAAACGGTCACGCCGAAGAATAAGAAAGTAAAACGCTGGTTCTACATCGATATCAGAAAAGCCACGGATGCATCCGTTGATCGCGAAGAAGCGATTGTCGGAACGCCAGAGGACCGGATCATCCGTGCTGATTTTGGCCGCGCGGTTTTGCTCGATCTTTCCACGTCTGAGCGCGAATATGCTGCTTTCATGTACCCGCTGAGTCAGGTCTTTGAGTGGGAGGATTGGCAGGACGGCTTCAATGACTACTGGCGTGGCGATCCGAATACCTCATTGCGCGATGAATTCAAGGCTTTTCGGAGAGAGATTCTCGCGAATTTCAGATCCTATTGTGTTCCGGTGATAGCCCTTGATCGTACTACCTCCAAGGAGGCGGTCTGCGTGGTCTTCGAGAAAGTAAATACCGGCGGCAAACCATTGGACGCTTTTGAACTTGTCACTGCCATGTATGCCACGGCAGGTCACGAGTTACGCAAGGACTGGTATGGCGCCGGGGAAAGCCGAGGAAGGCTGGACCGCTTCCGCGAATCCCTTCGCCCGGCCGGCCAGGAGGCAGGAATCATCGCAGCCGTTTCCAATACCGATTTCCTACAGGCGATTTCGCTTTTCTGTACCCGCGAACGGCGACGTGCGGCCGAAGCCGCGGGCAAACAAGGCAAGGAATTGCCTGCGGTAACAGCAAACCGTCAAGCGCTGCTAAACCTGCCGCTTGAAGCGTACAAACGTTACGAGGGTCAAGTGGAGGCGGGTTTCGTCCGCGCAGCAAAATTCCTTCACATCCTGCATATCTACAGAATTTTCGATCTGCCGTACCAATCACAATTAGTGCCGCTGGCCGCGATTCTTGCCGACATCGGCGACGACTGGGAGCATGAAGCCAACCGAGCCAAGCTGGTTCGCTGGTATTGGAACGGCGTGTTCGGCGAACTGTACGGCTCGGCAGTCGATTCTCGCTTCGCGCGCGACTTTATAGAAGTGCCCTTGTGGATGAAAGGCGGTCCGGAACCGACGACCGTAAGCCAAACGGTCTTTCGAGCTGATCGACTGAAAACCATGAAGATGCGCATTTCGGCTGCTTATAAGGGAATGAACGCTTGCCTGATGAAGGAAGGTGCGCGTGATTTTCGCTCCGGTCAGAAATTTGACCATGCAATTTTCTTCGGGGAGAACGTCGATATTCATCACATTTTCCCGCAGGACTGGTGCAAGACACGCGGGATCAAGCCGGATGTATTCGACTCCATAATCAACAAAACGCCTTTGTCCTATCGCACGAACCGCATGATTGGAGGGGTCGCACCCTCTGAATATCTTGCGAAACTGGAGCAAGGCAACGAAAAGACCCCGCCGATCGAGGCAAAAAGGCTGGATGAATACCTTCTATCGCACCTGATTGATCCAGCGCTTCTTCGAGCTAACCGCTTTCAGGATTTCCTGGAGGACCGTCAGCGTGGTCTTCTAAAACTTATCGAGCAGGCGACTGGCAAAACTGCGTACTTCGGCAACAATCAGGAAGATGGCGATAATGCAGAAGCCTCCGCCGAGGACATAGAGTCAGACTTGACGATTCGCGCGGCTTGAAGTCAAGTGAATCGGATTCGATTGCGTCAATAAACAGGCCTCCTGGTTGAGGCACGCCGCCGATTTGCAAGTGTATGTTTCTGCAGATCATGCGATAGTCCGAAGTTAGTTAGGCGCTTAATACCGCTCTCAACGCTGGCTCCAATTGGCAGTATCGGAACTGAAATCCGGCTCTTTCAGTCGCTTCGGGTATTACTCTTTGGCTGCTCAAGACGAAGTCCGCAAGTTCGCCGAGCGCGGCACGCAGCGCAAAACGCGGAGCGGGTATCAGTGTGGGACGTCCAAGAACCCTGCCCAGTGTTTTGGTGAACTCTTCATTTCTGACGGGCTCTGGAGCCGATGCATTCAGCGGACCTTGGGCCGAAGCATTCTGGGCCGCGAAGACGTATAGCGCCACAAGGTCGTCGAGGTGAATCCACGGCATCCACTGCTTCCCACTCCCGAACCTGCCGCCAATTCCGAGCTTAAACGGAATTAGCATCGGTTTGAGCGCGCCTCCGTTCTTTCCGAGCACGGTCGCGACACGGAGGAGGACAACACGCAACCCGAATTCGCCCGCCGCCATCGCTTCGCGCTCCCATTCCTTGCACACATCCGCAAGAAATCCTTGTCCGGCTGCGCTCTCCTCGCTGAGAATCTCTTCACCGCGGTCGCCATAGAAACCAACTGCGGAGGTGGACACGAACACGGATGGTTTATGTTTCAGGCTGGCGATTGCGGCAACGAGCTTACGAGTTCCATCAACCCGGCTCTCTCGAATCCGTTGTTTCACCTCCGCCGTCCAGCGCTGCGCAACCGGCTCGCCCGCGAGATGAATCACAGCATCCAGTCTCGGCACACTTTCGAGCCGGGGCTCGGTCCCGCGATCCCAGATGTGAAAGGCCGCACGGCTGTCGATGGACCCGCTCCGCTGACGCGCAAGGTAATTGACCGAGTGTCCGTCGCGGAGCAGTTGACCGACGAGTCGTCGGCCGATAAATCCAGTGGCACCGGTTAGCAGGAAGGTCATATGCGCTCAGACTACACGACCCGGGAGGGATCTTTGCCCGTCCGCTCAAGTTCGGCGATCTCGTCCCGGTAGGCTTTTGCGTTTGTCTTGCGCGCCGTACTTGCTCCGGACATATACCGGATCTTGCCAAAGATCGGGCGCTCCCCCCAGGCTCGATCGTGCAGCCCGAAGCACCAAAGAACATTTGTGTACGTATTGGGATCGCGTCCATCGAGCGCATATTTCCCGTGCGTGTCGATCATGAAATCGACCGCATCCTGGTAAGTTCTGGACCACTCGAGGATCTTCTTGCCCCAATACATTCGGTAGTAGCCGTGAATCTTGCCACGCAGCAACATCTCTTTCTGCGTCGCGTTCCAGAGGTCATCGTAGGTCTCCGCGGCTTCCATCTGCTCGGGTGAATAAAGTGGGTCGCGTTTGTCCGCCGCGTGCTGTTTCATCGTTTCCCGAGCCCAGTCAGGAAGATTCTCAAGCCGCTCCGGTCGTTCGACATGGCGCACGTAGTTGAAACTCAGCTCACGACGGACAATCAGTTCTTCCAGATAGCCGTCGTCCATCAGGTCATGCTGGGCCGCATACTCCTTCACGGCAAGCGCAACTTCAAGCGACGAGATCTGTCCGAAGTGAAGATACGGGCTCAAGTGAGATGTAGCGTGTTCCGACGGCTCGTTGCGATCCCGATCGAAGCGCTTCAGATTGTGCTCGAGGAAGTAGGTCAGAAGCTTCTCCGCTTCCAGCCGTCCACCGTCAAACGACAACGAGGGAGGGACAGAGTGGTCGATCTCCGACCTGCGCACAAGCTCCGGTATGTTCGTTGCCGTCACCTCGCTGTGGAACTCCGGGGCGCCTGCTGTATAGCGGCGCTTGACGCGCAGCGGGTCAGGCGTTCGAAAGTACCGGGGAAGCAGCCGATGGAGCTTAGGGCGTATCGTGTAAGCGGCAAACTCGCGCTTTTCGAGCAGCGACATGGGGACGATGCAGCTCGAATCAACCACGTAGTACGGCACATCGACTTTTGCCGGCATCTGCGCATTCTGCTCGCGAACGAAGAAGACCGGGTAATCGTCGGCCACCACGGCAGCGGCATTTCTGACAAGGTCCAGGAAATACGATGGTTTTGCATCCCGCCGCTTGCGGATGTAAAAGGCGTACCCGATACCGGCCTTCTTCAGGCGCTTAGCCGTTTCCGGAACTCCTTGCAGTAGGAACGTGTGCAGCCGATCATTGGCGTACGGATAGGCACACGTGACGCCTTCATAACACAGGACCGGGAGATTCCATCCGTTTGCTAACTCGAGAGCGTAGAGCAGGCCATGGTTCGCATTCACTCTCCGATTGGCCTGTGCCCAGTAGAGAACATACTGAGCATCGCGGCGCTCGACAGCGTCGTTCAGTTTCCGTATCCGCTCCGGTTCGACGGGCAACGTGCATTACGATGCGGCAATCAAGATGCCGGGCGCTTTATTCTGCTGCCTCACTCCTTCGGCGCGATGCCAAGCGCTCTCATCTTGCGATGGAGATTGCTGCGTTCGAGCCCGAGCAGCTCTGAGGCCCGCGTCACGTTCCCCCCGGTCTCCTCGAGCTTGCGGAGGATAAAGTCTCGTTCGGCTGCCTCCTTCACTTCCTGCAAACTGGCGAATCCGTCCGATTTCGCGGCCGGCACTTTGCGCAAATTGCCCAGCGGAAGGTGTCGTCTCTCGATCCTGCCTTGCGGATACAGGATTACAATCCGCTCCATCAAGTTGCGCAGTTCGCGTACGTTTCCGGGCCAAGAGTAGGCCATCAGATCGGCGACTGCTTCTTCGCTCAGCTCTTTCGGTTTTCGTCCGTACGCTTTCGTGAACTCTCGCAGGAAATGCGATGAGAGGATTGGGATGTCTTCGGCGCGCTCTCGCAGGGGAGGAACGGTAAAGGGGATGACGTTCAAACGATAGAAAAGATCCTCACGAAAGTTGCCACGCTCAATCTCCTTCTCCAGATTCTTGTTGGTTGCGGCAATGACCCGGGCGTCCACTTGAATTAACTGCGAGCCGCCAACGGGCTCGAATCGGTGCTCATCCAACGCTCGCAACACCTTGGCCTGAGTTCGCAAACTCATATCGCCCACTTCATCCAGGAAGAAGGTGCCACCGTGTGCCTTTTGTAATTTCCCGATCTTATGATCGACGGTTCCGTCCGCGTTTGATCGCCGATGCCCGAATAATTCGCTCTCGATGAGATCTTCAGGAAGGGCCGCGCAATTGACCTCGACGAACGGTCCCTTTGCCCGGGAACTCGCGCGATGAATCGCGCGCGCAACCAGTTCTTTGCCCGTGCCGCTCTCTCCGTAAATCAAGACACGGCCATTCGTGTCCGCCATCAACTTGAGTTGCTGGCGCAACGCCTTCATCGGAACACTGTGGCCGATGATCTCGGGCGCAGTATCCTCGCGAAGCCGCTGCAGTTCCAAATCGGTACGGCGCTGTTTGACGGCATTCTTCAGCACCAGGCTGACCCGATCGACCGTGAGTGGCTTCTCGACGAAATCGAAGGCGCCCAGCTTGGTGGCCTTGACGGCGGTTTCAATGTTGCCGTGACCCGAGATCATGATCACGGCCGGGCGCGTATCGGGCGGCAGATCCTGGATTCTCGAGAGTGTCTCGAGCCCGTCGATGCCGGGCATCCAGATATCCAGAAGGACCGCTTCGTAGGATTCGCGGGCAAGCTCCTCCAGGCAAGCCTGGCCCGAACTGACCGCCATGCAATCGTAGTTTTCGTCCGTCAGTGCGCCGCGAAGCGATTGGCGAATGCTCGCCTCATCGTCGACGATGAGAATTTTGGGTCCGTGTGCTGGCATCAAAGGCAATTTCAATCCGGGCAGGGCGTAAGCTTCAGGAGGCGGAAACGACGCCGCTCTCTTCTGTAGACAAACTGTCTGGTATGGGACTGGTGTTCAGTTCCACGATGAAACGCATTCCCGTAGGTTTATTGTCCTCGACGCGTACGCGTCCGTGGTGCTCCTTGATGATGTGGCTGACGATTGCCAGACCGAGGCCTGTCCCGCGCCCCTTGGTCGAGAAGTAAGGAAGGAAGAGTTTCTCCTTATCGGCGGCGGAAATACCGGAACCAGTATCAATGACAGCCAACTCGACTGTATCCGGTCCGGTTTGAGCCGTCCTTAGGAAGATCCGCTTCAACGGAGAATCGATCATTGCTTCGGCCGCATTATCGATCAGGTTGACGATGACCCGCTTCATTTGTTCACGATCGGCCACGACGTTGGGGATCCCTCGTCCGAGATCGACCGAAACCGTAATATTTTCGAGACGGCCGGCAAATACAGAGAGTGCGCTTTCCACAACTTCGTTCAGATCGAGTGAAAGCAGCTGCGCTCGGGGGAATCTAGAGA
>JBJMGJ010000277.1:0-6505 GCA_045807965.1 Bryobacteraceae bacterium
CCGGAGGCAAGATCAGAGGCGGGCGGAGTCAAATGGCCGCTTCCGCCCAGTTTGCCGCCCGATGCACATGTGGAGCAGACGGTACAGGTGAACGGAAGAACCATTCCGTTCACAGTCACAGTCGGAACGCTGCGAGTGAAGAACGCAGAGCACAAGCCGACCGGCGAAGTGGTTTACACGTCATACGTGGTCCAAGGAGCCAACCGTCCCGTCACCTTCGCTTTCAATGGCGGCCCTGGAGCGGCTTCGGTTTATCTGAATCTGGGAGCGATCGGTCCGAAGCGCGTGGCCTTCGGTACGGGGCAGAGCCCGTCGGATCCCGCAACCTTGACGGACAACCCTGGAACCTGGCTTGATTTTACGGATCTTGTGTTTATCGATCCTATTGGCACAGGGTTTAGCCAATCGCTTGTGTCCCCGGATGAGACGAAGCGGCTCTTTTACGGTCCGGATCAGGATATCGCGTACCTTTCGCGCATTGTCTACGACTGGCTTGTGAAAAATGGCAGGTTGCAATCCCGAAAGTACATCGTAGGTGAGAGCTATGGCGGATATCGAGGACCTCGACTGACTCAGTACCTACAGTCGACGACCGGCGTGGCCATCAATGGGCTGGTTCTGGTCTCGCCGGCGCTTGCGCCCAGCGGTGGTTCGGCCGATCTCTCGCCCGTGCCTTGGATGCTCACGTTGCCATCGATCGTTGCGGCCAACTATGAGCGCAAGGGAAAGCTGAGCGCAGAGAGCATGGCGCCGGTCATTGACTATACCCGTGGCGAATATGTGACGGACCTGATGAAAGGCAATGCGGATCCATCCGCGACACCCAGGATTGTCAAAAAGGTGACGGAATTGACGGGTCTCGATCCGGCCTTCGTACGAGAATCGGGAGGAAGGCTCGAGACGCAAGCATTCCTGCGCGAGGAGTTCCGCGAAACGGGTAAACTGGGCAGCCGGTACGATCCCAATGTTACGGCTTACGACCCCTTCCCCTATGACCCGAGCCAGCGAAGCAACGATCCGATTCTGCTGAGTATCATCGCGCCGACGACGACCGCCATGGTCGACTTTGTAACGCGTGTTGTGGGCTGGAAGACTGACGCGCGGTATAACGCACTCTCTTACGAAGTGAACCAGATGTGGCAACGTGGCGGCCGCGGCGATTTCGGGAATGAAGCTGCTTCAGCGACAGATCTACGGGTTGCGGTTGCGACAGATCCAAAGCTGCGCGTGCTCATCGCGCATGGATGGGCGGACTTATCGTGCCCCTTCATGGGTTCCATTCTCACCGTGAGCCAAATGCCCACCATGGGCGACCCGAAGCGTGTCCAGGTTCATATGTACCCGGGCGGCCACATGTACTATGCGCGACTTGAGAGTTCATTGGCACTACGGAAAGACGTTCTCGAGCTCGTTAACGCGCACTGATGTAATCGCGCGTCCGTTGTAGCTGCCATATAATGTTGCCCTATGTCGGCTACCGTTAACACCTTTCCCTGGACAGACTCGTTCCTGGAGCCCATGCGACAAGCCGGTGGCCCGCTCGCCGACGGAGTTGTGGCAGAGCTGTTCGCCAAGTCTGAGGTGACTGCTGTCAACGAGCTGATGCGAAGTCTGATCGCGAATGAGTTTCCGGAGCCGGCGAGCCTTCCGCCGATTGTCAGAGACTATCTGGACAAAACCGATCAGCTACCCGGTTGGGCCAACCCCGATTTGATTGCGGCCGGCGAGCGACTGTTCTGGCGGTACGGGCCGAAGCTCATTCTGATCTTCCATTGCTATTCGCTGCCATTCGATTACCTCGGCCGCAATGGTGTACAGGTGCTCGCATTGACGACAAGACTCGTCAGCAATCCAACCAGGCGGATTGTCGAGGTGTCTCAATTTCTGGTGGACATCATGCAAAAAGGCGGATTGACAGCGCCTGGCGGCAGGGGCCGGCGAACGATTCAGAAAGTACGGCTGATGCATGCGGCGGTTCGGAAGCTTGCGGCCGCCGCGCCGACCTGGAAGCCGGAGTTCGGGCTCCCTGTCAATCAGGAAGACCTGGCGGGTACGCTGATGTCGTTTTCCTCGATCGTCATCGACGGATTGAACAAGCTCGGTGTGACGCTGTCCGACGCTGATCGCGAAGCGTACCTTCATTGTTGGCTCGTTGCCGGCCACCTGCTTGGCATCGAGCAGCAACTACTGCCGCCCAATGTGGAAAGTGCTCGAGCGCTTGCCGCCGCCGTAGCACGGCGGCAATTTGGACCGACCGCCGAAGGGCAAGAGCTGACGCGGGCACTCGTAGGGATGATGGCGAATACGCTGCCGGGAGACGTGTTCCGGAACGTTACTCCGTTTCTCATCCGCTTCTTCCTCGGAAAAGAATGGGCGTCCTGGCTTGGAGTAGAGGAAGCCCATTACCTTCCGTTCTTATCTGTGCCGCTCCGGTTTCTCGGTATTGAAACGAGCCGGCTGCTGGAAGACTCGGCCGTTTTGAATCGATTGGCAGAACACGTGGGACATCTGCTGTTAGAGTCCATCGTTTTTGTGGAGCGAGGCGGCAACCGCCCCAGTTTCGCTATTCCGGCAGATCTGCGACAACAGTGGGGTATCAATTGGGTGTCGTAGAACAATCGGTGAATTCGGGACGCTAAAGCTTTGCGAGGAACGCCTGTGTCCAGCGAATACTGGCTTCCACGTCTTCCCGCTCACGCGCAGCGGCTTGCTCTTTCTCCAAGGGAGGGGGCGCTGCGCGAGGCGTTCCTGGTGCTGCCAGCGCAAGGAACTGAGCAAACTCCCAGGCAGGTGTTTTACGGTAAGCGTCCCAGAAGGATGGATTTAGATAGTTGAAGGGACGAGGGCCCGTTACGATTACCTCCAGTGACAATGCTCTTCCCGGGCATTTCCGGATGTAGTCGCGGATGTATTGTGCAATGTCGACGTTTCCCTCTCCCATTCTGGTCCAGCTAACGGCCGCTCCGCCGCCTGTGCGCCATAGAGCGCTGTCGCGTACGTGACTCGTCAGCACATACGGCGCAAGAGTCTCGAGAGTTAAATGAGGGTTCTCGATCGTCCATAGAGGATTGCCCGAGTCGAGGCAAACTCCGACGAAGTCCGGACCTGCTTCCTCTACCAGAGATTTCAGTTCGCGGGCCTGCATATCGCCGGCATGATTCTCGATTGCGATCTTCAGGCCGGCATCGACGATTCGTGATCGCGAGCTGCGCAGGACCTTAGCGGTGTCTTCGATGTGGCTCTCAATGCCACCAGGTCCGCGCCGATCGTCGGCGCTGCCCAGTACGCAACGAACGATAGGCGATCCGACAATTCGAGCCGCATCAATCATTTGGGCAAGCTGCTGCTCTGCTGTTCCTTGCGCTTTGTCGAACAATGCGGAAGTAGGGCAGATCGAACGCATGCCGATTTCGAGATCAATCCCGAGCTCGTCGGCGTGGGTTCGAATCCGCTTTAGATTGTCAGTTTGGAGGCCGCCTAGAAATCGAATTTCGCTGAAGTGGACGACCTGGAGGTGTCGCTCCGCGCACCAATTGAGTAGCTGAATGGGCGTCCAGCTTTGGGAACGCAGGCTAAAAAGATCGAGGCCGAATCGTACTTTTCCTCCGGAGGAAGCGGGACTCTGCGCGTTGGATTCAAGGCCGCTCATAGCCACAGTGCTCCCGGTCGCCTTCAACAGGGACCTTCTGGACAGGTTCATAACATTAGATACGGCAGATACGTCATCGAGGATCTGCTCGCTCCATGTTATGCGCAGCAAATGTGACAGAGCTTCTGAACTTGCGGGTGTGGTTTCGTCGGCGGCTCGAGAGGGGCTGTGAACTACGGATGAAATGGACGCCTGGGCAGTAGGTCCGGCATGTGTTTGCCTCAGAGATAGGCGATAAGGCTATCGACACCCCTCCGATCTCTCGTCTGGGAGCTAGCTCGACTTCTTGCTTAGCTTTTTAGGCGGTTTTGTGCTTTATCCGCCTTTGTCTTTGCTCTTTCTTGCCATTGCGCTCCCCTCCGATATCGTTGGAATTCGGCCTTGTCCACCGGAACACTACTGCCCAAGCCTCTTCAAGGTTTAAAATGATTTCTCCTTCTCGCTGGTGTGCTCCTTTCGTGGTCAATCTGCTTCCTTAGACGCTTTTCATTACGGAGCGTGACCTCGAAATTTTCCAGGACCGAGAAAATAGAGTACATGCCTCCGTTCATCACCACCGATCGATGTGCTCCTGAGGCTATGGCCCTTGGAGGATTTCTTTTTCGGGTTGCTGGCCTTTGACGCGTGACGGACAAATCTTTCTACTCTCGCCTGCCAGAGCCGGCGGTCCGCGCTATTTCATGCTGGTGAGGGAGGGGGCGGATTTCGACCTGGCACGGAAGCTCCGCGGGGGTGCGGCCAACATAGGCGAGGTCTACAGCTTTATCAGCGGTCTTTACTTCCGAGGCAAGATGGCGTATGCCGAAAGGTTCCGCGCAGCGCCAGTGGGCGTGCCTCCAATCCTCGTCATAGTTCCGGGGGCAGGCTTGGTCCCACCCGAAACAGTTGTAACGGTCGAGCAACTCGAGGCGATTTCGCAGATCGATGTCGCGGAAGAGAACGTTGCTTTCCGGGATCCTCTGATGCGGGGAGCGAAACTTCTCGAAGAACACGCGCCAGGCTGCTCTTACGTCTTGCTCGGCAGTGTCGCTAGCGCGAAATATACAGCGCCGCTTCTCGAAATTTTTGGCGAACGACTTCTTTTTCCTCTCGATTTCGTTGGGCGCGGAGACATGAGCCGCGGCGGGCTCATGTTGCGGCACGCCCGCTCGGGCGTCGAACTTTCGTATGCGCCGGTGCGGGGAGCCCGATTGCATGGAAACCGCCCGCCGAGGTTGGGCCGTGCCTGAGGCGATTATCTTCACGGGCTTGCAAGGCTCCGGCAAGACCACCTATTTCGAGAAGCATTTCTCCTCGACACACGCGCACGTCAGCCGCGACGTCCAAGGCACGCCTGAAGGCGAGTCTGTCCTGATTCGAGAGTGCATCAAATCCGGTCGTTCTTTTGTCGTGGATAACACGAACGGCACGCGTATGGCGCGGGCGCCATACGTTCGGCAGGCGAAAGCCGCGGGGTATTCGGTGAAGGCTTACTTCTTCGATACCGCCGTGAGGACCGCCATCGGCAGGAATAATCACAGGCAGGATAAGAAGCCGATTCCTGTCCCCGCAATCCTGAGAGCCGCCAAGACCCTGCAGCCGCCCGCAGTCGAGGAGGGATTCGAGGAGGTTCGGACGATCAAAATCGAGCCTGAACCAAGATTGATTTCAGAAAAGAATTAAGAAGGCCAAAAATTGCGAACTGTGTGTCGAAATCGTCCACCGCGATTCGCTATCAGGGTGAGCCTGATCGAGTGCTTAAGTGGTCTGGCGTGAAACGAAAGAGGGAAAACACATGAGATTCATGGTGATTGTGAAGGCGAGTCCGGAGTCGGAAGCGGGCATTTTGCCGAGTACTGAGATTCTGGCCTCCATGGGGAAGTACAACGAAGAACTGGTGAAAGCCGGAGTCATGCTGGCCGGGGAAGGGCTGCATCCGACCTCCAAAGGCGTGCGCGTCAAATTTTCCGGTAAGGATCGCACCGTTATTGACGGTCCGTTCACCGAAACCAAAGAGTTGATTGCGGGGTTCTGGCTATGGCAGGTGAGGTCAAAGGAAGAAGCGATCGAATGGTTGAAACGCGCGCCTTTTGGTGGCGGCATCGAGATTGAACTTCGCCAGGTGTTCGAAATGGATGATTTCGGCGAGAGCTTCACACCGGAACTTCGGAAACAGGAACAGCGCATACGCGAAGAGGCCTCGACACGAGCCAGTAACCAGTAATCGGAAGCCGCACCCGTTCCGCGGCTTTGCGTACAGGGCACGAACATGCTCTGATCGGTTGTAGTGTCCACTTCAACCGCGAACCACGCAGCTATCGATGCTATCTGGCGTATGGAAGCGGCGAAGTTGATTGCTGTCCTGACGCGAATGACGGGCGATCTCCAGTTGGCCGAGGATGCCTGTCAGGACGCGCTCGTTGCCGCGTTGGAGCAGTGGCCGAACGCAGGCATTCCGGAGAATCCGACAGGTTGGCTCATTACTGCGGCGAAACACCGTGCGCTGGATGTTTTCAGACGACGCCAGCGCACCGGTGTGAAGCACGAAGAACTAGGCCGCGAACTGAGGGACCGGGAATTGCAGATACCCGATCTTGATACGTCGTTGGACGTGTTTATCGAGGACGACCTCTTACGCTTGATCTTCATTGCTTGCCACCCGGCCGTCTCGCCCGAAGCGCGCGTCGCGCTCACACTGCGTCTACTAGGTGGTTTGGCGACGGACGAAATCGCGCGCGCGTTTCTGACTTCGGAGGCGACGGTCGCACAACGGATCGTCAGGGCGAAACGGACGCTTGCGACGAAGCGCGTGGTCTTCGAAGTGCCGGAGGGGCGCGAGTTCAGCGATCGGCTCGCCTCGGTCCTCGCCGTAATTTA
>JBJMGJ010000278.1:0-5012 GCA_045807965.1 Bryobacteraceae bacterium
ATTGTCCGCCGCCCTTCAGGCTTGCACCATTCCAACCCGCCACGTCGCTGGACCGGCAGCGAAGGGCCGATACCGATCCTAAGTCTTCGGGATCCTTGAACTACGGCAACCGACGCTTCCGCTTACGCAAAAAACTTTCGCAGTTCCACGATCAGCCGGCCGTACCTTCCACCGTTGTCGAGTCTTTGGTCCCCGCCACAAGCTTGCTTGTTTGCCGAGTTTCGCGCTGATCATCATCCTTTTGGGCGATGAGCGATCGTAACCGGATCAGATTTTTGAGAGCACTGTACCAGAATGGAGCGCCCAAGCTTAAGAGCGCAGCCGTCAGGATGATTCCGAGCAATTTCATGACGAAGTTTCCGGGAGTCCAGCGACCGGTCCACTCTCGGACGCTGGTGGGAAACTCGATCACATCGTCCCTAACGAGAGCTCGCAGCCGCTGGCGATCCGGATCGCTAAAGGCTGGCAGGAGGGACCCGGACGGTCCGGGACTCGGCGCCGGGTGCTCGCGATCCGCCACCATGGCTTGCTTGACGAGTTCCCCTCTCAGATTCGAATCTTCGGACAATCGGTTTACGAGCTGAGCGGTATCAAGCTGCAATATGAGCGCTATCAGTAGAGAACCACAGAACGTCACAATTCTTATGGCGCGGGTGAACCGGTCAGATACTCGGTCGATCGTCTGGTCAAACCAGCCATTAATCTTGGCCAGAAACCGGCTGTTGGCCTCCTGCAGGAAGGCGGTCGAATAGCGAAGATTGTTGGATAGCTCGGGGTGAGCAAGCTCCAATTGGAGAGCGACGGAGCGCACGCTTTCTAAAGTTTTGTACGGGTCGGCGATGCCGTTTCTTCGCAGCATTTCTCGCAATTCAGCAAGGATTTCCGGTTTCAGTCGTTCCGGACCCTCATCCGCCGCCAATTCAAGGACTAGCTTCGTCAGTTCCTCGCGATGGATCACTGAACCGAACCGGGAGCCTTTGGATCGGATGAGCGGATGAGTAAGTATCGTCGTCGCAACCGTATCGACGACATGCTGCGGCAGGTCGCGGTCCACCTGCCTGAGGAGACCGATCAAGCCCTCAAGCAAATGCTTACCGCGCATTTGCAGAAGATTCGTGACCGCTTCCGTTAACACAGTGACGATCAAGCTGACCATCAGCATGACCACCGAAAGCCCGAGAAGGATATCGAGAGTCTTAAGCACTTAGGTGATTTGTATCATCTTCAGCCCGTTCCGGTCGAATTAGCAACCAGCTCACGGCCGCAATCAGATACAAACCGGAAAGAATATGAAGCGGCAGACTCCAGTTCCCCCAGCGATCAACGATGTACGCAAGCACCACGGGACTGAGCATGCCTCCGACTTGACCCGCCGTGTTCATCGTCGCGCTTAAGGCACCCGAGTTCTTGCCGCCGAGGTGAATGGCGGTTGCCCATGCCGGAGCAAGCGTGAACATGGAGAACGCGCCCCCAATCGCGATAAACACTCCGGCCACCCGTGCATTGCCGATTAAGGTCCCGGCCACCATTCCGATCGCCGCCAGGACGTAAGCAACTGCTCCGACTCCGCAACGCCCAACCCACAGTCCAAAACGCTTCGATAAGGCGTCGGTCGTCAGTCCTCCCGTAATGTCGGCGAGCACACTGAGGAGCAGGGGCAGGCCGGCGAACAGCGCCAACTCCACATTCGCCATGCCACGCGATTTCTCGAGATAAGTGGGCAACCAACTGATGAAGAAGAAGAATCCGTACGTGTTCGCGAAATATTGGACACAGAGCGGCAGCAAGCTTCGCGTTTTCAAAACTTCCGCCCAGGAACCAGCGTGACCCGGAGGTAAACCGCGTTGAGCCTCAATTTTGTCTCGCTCGCCCGCCGACACTGCGGCGTGATCTCGCGGCTCGTCGCGGAACCAAAGAAACCATCCAATTGCCCATATAATGCCGACCGAACCGAGCAGGACAAAGATGGTTCTCCAATCCAGGTATCGAGCCAGATAGGCGACGAATATTGGCGTTAAACCACCGGAGAGATGAGCGCCGGCAAAAAACAGTCCTTGGACACGTCCCCGTTCGCGAGCTGGAATCCAACGGGCAAATACGCGCGCAACGTTCGGCCATGCACCGGCCTCGCCAACCCCGAATAGAAAGCGAACGATGAGAAGAGCGACGTAACTGAACGCGCCAGCGGTCGCCATGGTGAACGCGGACCACCACAGAACGATGCGGGTGAGAACTTTGCGGCTGCCGATTCGGTCGGCCCAACGGGCAGTGGGAATCTCGAAAATCGCGTAGGCGAGAGTGAAAGCGCTGAACACATAGCCCATCTGGACCTGCGACAGCTTCAGGTCGCGCATGATGTTCGGGGCCAGAATGGAGATGCAGACCCGATCCAGATAGGTAACCGCGGCGAGCGTCATGGTGAACGCCACTACTTTGTAGCGAACTCGCGTCAATGGGTTAGTGTACCCATCCCCGAAGTCTGCGGTTTTTTTCGGGCGTGGTTTCTTAGCCGCCGGCGATAGCCCCGACAATCAAAAACGGCTCCGTTCCATTTGCTACCTTGTCGGGCAACGGTGCATCCGGTGATTCGTGCGAGAGATCCTCGGAACAACCGAAAAATCGTATGAAGGGGCGCCGTTGCAGCGTGGAGTAATCGCGGATGGTGCCCCGGAGCGATGGGAAAGAACTCTCCAGGGCATCTAGCACTGACCGTTGAGTCACAGGTCCTTCTACCGCAACCGTTACCTCGTCGCCCTCGACTCGTGCCAGGTTCCGCAAATGGCCGGGAAGCACTACGCGGATCATGTCAGTGTCTGTACCTCCACTGAGAGGACGGCAGGCAGATCTCGGACGATAGGCGCCCAACTGTCTCCGCCATCTGCCGAACCATATACCTGCCCGCCTGTAGTCCCGAAGTAAATGCCGCAGGAATCAAGTGAATCAACTGCCATCGCGTCCCTCAACACGTTGACATAGCAGTTTTCCTGGGGCAATCCGTTTGTTAGTGGCTCCCACTCGTTTCCGCCCGTTCGGCTCCTGTATACCCGAAGTTTTCCGTCCGGAGGAAAATGTTCGCCATCGCTCTTGATGGGAACGACATAAATTGTCTCCGGCTCGTGCGCGTGAACGTCAACGACGAATCCGAAATCGGTCGGAAGATTCCCGCTGACCTCGTGCCACAACTCGCCCGCATTGTCGGTCCGCATGACGTCCCAATGCTTTTGCATGAACAGAGTTTGCGGACGCGACCGATGCATCGCAATCCGGTGTACGCAATGCCCCACCTCGGCGGTAGGATCGGGAAGAAAATTCGAGTTCAGGCCCCGCGTGATAGTCCGCCACGTGGCTCCGGAATCGTCGCTGCGAAAAACCCCCGCCGCGGAAATAGCAATGTAGATGCGTTCGGGATTTGTGGGATCGAGCAGGATTGTGTGCAAGCACATGCCGCCGGCGCCCGGTTGCCACTTCGATCCCGTGTCATGGTTTCGCAACCCGGAGAGTTCGGTCCAGTTTTTTCCACCATCGGTCGAACGGAAAAGCGCCGCATCTTCTACGCCCGCGTACACAGTTTCCGGATCGTTCAATGACGGCTCCAAGTGCCAGACGCGTTTAAACTCCCATGGGTGCGGCTTACCGTCGTACCACTGATGCGTCCCGGGAATCCCGTCGTACGGGAACTGGTTGCCGACCGTCTCCCATGTCTTCCCTCCGTCTTTCGATCGCTGGATCACCTGCCCGAACCAACCCGATGATTGGGAAGCATAAATACAATCGGGATCGACGGCGGACCCTTTCATGTGATAAAATTCCCAGCCTGCGAAGTGCGGGCCTTCAACGGTCCAGTCATTACGCTTTCCGTCCGCGGACAAGATGAATGCCCCTTTCCGCGTTCCCACCAGTACTCGAACTTTGCTCATCCCTTCTATTCCTTCCCCTTGTCTTCTGTCTCGAAACTAGGCAATATCGGCGTGGGATCCTTGTGTAACCAGCGCCGGCGCACTTCTGCGAGCACCTGTTCCCGATTTCTTTCCATATGGTCGATAACGGCGCATGGCGCCCCGGTCTCCTCGTGGTGACCCGCCCATATGAGAAGTTCCAGAATCACGGGCGCCAAAGAGATGCCCTTCTCCGTCAGTTCGTAATGGATTCGGCGCAAATCAGCCGGTTCCCCAGTGGCGGCCACAATCCCTGCCGACTGTAACTTCTTCAAACGATCGGATAGTATGTTCGTCGCAATGCCCTCTCCGGATTGTGAGAACTCTTTGAACGTTCGATAACCCCGTACCATCAGGTCACGAACAATGAGCAGTGACCAGCGGTCCCCAAACACCTCGAGCGAGATGCTCAGCGGGCAACCTGAGCGCCGTTTCTCGCCCTCCGTTTCCGACACATGGGACACATTATCAAGACTACTTGCACATTGCAAGTAATTTACTCTCCAGTAACCTAAGCCGTTCCGGAGTATCATCACGGCGATGGCTAACTTTCGCTTTTGCCTGCTGTTATGCCTGTCTTTCCATGTACTTGGCCAGCAGTATCAACTCGCGATCCTGCGCGGCCGAGTCATGGATCCGGAGAGCGGTCTCGACGCATTCCGAAATCTCGGAATCCGAGACGGCCGAATCGTAGCTATTACGCCGGACCGCATCGTAGCGAAAACAGTCGTCGATGCAAAGGGTCTGGTCGTCGCGCCAGGGTTCATCGATTTGCATTCCCACGGGCAAACACCCGAGAGCTACCGGTTCAAAGCTCGAGACGGGGTCACGACGGCACTGGAACTGGAGGTGGGTGCATGGCCCATCCCGCCCTGGTACGCGGAACGGACCGGGAAGGCATTAGTTAACTTCGGCGCAAGCAGCGGTCACATACCGGCGAGTATCGCTGTTATGCATGATTCCGGTCGATTGCTGCCCCGCGACCGAGCGGCAGAACGCGCACCGAATGCGGAAGAACAACGGGAGATTCTCCAACACATCAGGCAGGGACTAAGCGAAGGTGGACTGGGCGTCGGA
>JBJMGJ010000279.1:0-2397 GCA_045807965.1 Bryobacteraceae bacterium
GGGCGGCGGCGCTTATCGAATTGGCGGCGACGTTTCAGCGCCACAGCTGATCAGCAAGGTCGAACCTGAGTATTCCGAAGATGCCCGTAAGGCGAAGTACTCGGGAACAGTACTCCTGTCCATCGTAGTGGACGAGCATGGCATGCCCCGTGATGTTCACGTTGTGCGCCAGTTGGGTCTCGGCTTGGATGAGAAAGCGATCGAGGCAGTGATGAAATGGCGTTTTCGACCCGGAATGAAAGGCGGCAGGCCCGTGGCAACTCAGGCTCAAGTGGAAGTGAACTTCCGGCTCCTGTAAGCCATCAGTACGAATCCGATTATCGATAACTGTTAGGCCGGTCAAAAGCCGGCCTTTCTTATTGCCGTTTCGACTGGCAGAGTTCGCAGGGACAAATTGCGCGCAGGTGATCGAACGAGTAAATGCCTGAGCTGTGATTGTCATTCCAATAGATGCGAATCGCGTAGTTGCCCACCTCTTCCACCCCGTTCATTCGCAGGGCAGGCTTATACATCTGGAACGGGTTGGGGCTTGAGTAGTTGGATTTCTGCGGCTCGGTCCCATGTGCGCCTGTGCAGGTGGCGCAAGGGCACTCGTCGCGCAAATAGGCAAGTGAATAGTCGCTGTGATGTCCGTCTCTCCAGTCGATCTTAATCCCGGTCGATTTGGATATGGCGATGTGTTCAGGATCAGCAGCGGTCGCTGTCCTCATGTCGTTTGGCATAAATCAGTTTGCGAGGACACGTTCAATGTCCCTTACTCCTGGGATGCGGCGAAATGCGTTCACGACCCGTTCCAACTGCTTTTTGTCCCGGACATCAATAGTGATATCCACAATGGCGCTTTCATCCGAGCGTGTGTGATCGCCGCGCGCCTCGAGCGTACGTATATTGCTCGATTCGTTGCTGAGAATGGACGTGAGCTGGTGTAGAATTCCGGGCCGATCGTCGGTGTAGACCACGATCTTGACTGGCAAAGGATCGTTGGCACTCCTGGCCCATTCCACATCGATCTTTCGTTCAGCCTCATACATTAAGTTCTGCACGTTAGAGCACAGAGTAGAATGAACCGCGACGCCCTTCCCGCGAGTGATGTAGCCTACGATCTGCTCGCCGCGAATAGGATTGCAGCACTTGGCCCGGTAGACGAGGACGTCATCCGCTCCTTTCACATGAACCGTCAGATCTCCGTTCCCGATCGGTGACGTCGGCTGTGAGGGAGGCACCCGCGGCACTGGTACGGAAACCGCATCAGCGTTAATATCGTCGGGTGCCACCTTCTGCAGCACCTGCCGCGCGGAGTACTTGCCGAACCCAAGCGCTGCATACAAATCTTCCGTTTTGCTGACCCCATATTCGGAGGCCACCGTGGCTAGATCCTCATTCGAAATTCGCCCCAGGCTCACTCCCAAACGGCGAGCCTCTTTCTCGAGCGACTTCTGACCGATCTCCACCGCCTTGGCCCGCTCCGCCGCGTTGATCACGTGCTTGATCTTGTTACGGGCGCGCGATGTCTTCACCACCGCCAGCCAGTCACGGCTGGGCTGGTGCCCGGGCTGGGTCAGAATCTCTACTACGTCGCCGTTGCGCAACATGGACTTGAGCGGCTTGATATTGCCGTTGATTCGCGCTCCCACGCAGGTATTTCCCACGTCGCTGTGAATCGCATAGGCAAAGTCAATGGGCGTGGCTTCGCGCGGCAGAACAATCACGCGACCCTTAGGCGTAAACGTGTAGACTTCTTCGGAGTAGAGATCGACCTTGAGCGTCGACAGGAAGTCGGTCGAATCGCTCATCTCCCGCTGCCACTCGACCAGTTGCCGCAGCCAGGCAATCTGCTGATCGTCGGCGTGCGGCCCCTTGCTGCCTTCCTTGTATTTCCAATGGGCAGCGATTCCTTCCTCCGCAATGCGGTGCATCTCCTCCGTGCGGATCTGGATTTCAAAAGCCATTCCGCCCGGCCCAATCACAGACGTGTGCAGCGACTGATAAAGGTTCGGACGGGGCATCGCGATAAAGTCTTTGATCCGTCCGGGCACGGGGTGCCACTCATTGTGGATGACACCGAGCGATGCATAGCAGTTTTTTACCGTCTCGGTGATGATTCGTATCGCCAGCTGGTCATACACCTGGTCCAGCGTAATACGTTGCCGCTTCAGCTTGAGGTACACCGAGTATGCACGCTTCACGCGCCCGTCCACTCGCGCTGGAATGTCCTCACGTGCCAGCTTGGTTTCGATCTGGGTCTGCACCTGCTTGAGCAGCCGTTCATGCTCGTGCCGCTTGGATTCGATCTCACGCACCAATTCCGAAAAGGCTTCCGGCTGTAGAGTCTGGAACGCCAGATCTTCTAGCTCGCTGCGCACCTTTCCCATACCGAGCCGGTGCGCAATCGGTGCA
>JBJMGJ010000280.1:0-12210 GCA_045807965.1 Bryobacteraceae bacterium
CCCTCATAGCCCCACATCAGGAACATGCCGGTCTGAATGCCGCGGGCTTTGCACAGGGCAACGGCACGCTGAACCTGCTCGATCGTGACGCCCCTCTGCATGGCATTTAGGATCCGTTGTGAACCGCTTTCCGAGCCGATCCATACCCGGAAGCACTTTAGCTCCGCCAGCGTATCGACAACGCGTTCGTTTAAGCGATCTGCGCGCGTAATGCACTCAAACGGAGTCGCGAGCCCGCGCACCTTCATCTCTTTGGCATATTCGAACAGCCATCCATGATGGATGGTGAAAACATCGTCCGCTAACCACAACATGTCGGGACTGTAACGATCGAGAATCCAGGCCACTTCGTCCACGACCGGCTTCGGTGAGCGACGCCGGTGCGTTTGACCGTACACGGAGTGGCTACACCAGTTGCAGTGATAAGGACAGCCGCGCGCGGTGATCAGGGACACCGAGCCGCTGCCGTGTCGGGTACGCCAGGCATCCAGATACTTCTCGATGCGGATCCGCTCCCGATCCGGCCAGGGTTGATCGTCCAGATTGGGAATGAGAGGCCCGGGAGCCGTCCGTACTAAGTTGCCCTCCGCCGCCCGAAAGTAGATGCCCGGGATAGATGGCCAATGCTCCGGATCGCACTTGGTCCTGAGGAGATTCTCAAGAGCCAGTTCCCCCTCGCCAGTGACCACGAGATCTGCTCCGCATGCCAGATACTCTTCCGGGTAATTGGCTGGTTCAGGACCACCGAGGATGACCGTCCAGCCACACGCTCGCGCATGCTTTGCGATCGCGACGGCGTTTCCCCTGGTCATCAGATTCGCGTAGATCCCAATGGCGCCCGGCGTTCCTTCGCTCAGCAGCCGAAACAGTTCTTCCTTGGAGCCGAAAGTAGAGTCGTAGATCTCGACCTCGAAGCCCTTTTGCCGAAGGTGCGACGACAGGTAAAGAATGCCAAGCGGGGCGTAAGGCTTGACGATGTTCTGCTCTTTCTCATCCTCCTCGATGAAATAGGCATGGCTGAGTAGAAGTCTCAAGCGCAAGCCTCACTTGCATGGCCGGTGCACGCTCTCATCTGTTCTACTTGGTCCCAGGCGCACTGAACAGAGTCGGCTCTCCACGGCTCGCGTACTTCTAGGTGCAACGCTGCCGCCAGGGCTCGATAGAACTCAGAAGAAAACGCGCCGCGGAACATCATGCTCAGGTCTCCGCTTTCCGACCAGTTGGCCTTTCGACCCATTTGGTTCGAAACGAGCTGGAAGAACTTCGTTCCCGGAAGAGGGTACGACACCGAGACCCCGATGTCGTCTGGCTTCGCTTCTCGAATCATACGAACCGTCTCTTGAATCTCATCCCATCCTTCGCCTGGATATCCAAACTGAAGAAAGAAGCAGCACCGGATGCCGAACTGCGCTAAGTTCTTCCGAGCGTCGTGAATGTGATGTACGCGAATGCCTTTGTCCATTGCATCCAGCACGCGTTGGGACCCGGATTCCGCGCCCATCCATACCTCACTGCAGCCGGATCGCTTCAAAGCAGCCACGGTGTTCCGCGTCATCAAGTCACAACGGGATTGCATTTTGAACGGAGTTTGCGCCTGAAACTCTTCAATCGCGTTTGTGAACTCCGCAGTCCAGCGATTCGAGATAGAGAAGATATCGTCGGCAAACCAGATATGATCCGGACGGAACGATTGTTTGAGGTAAAGCACCTCTTCTGCCACAAGCCTTGGATTGCGAACTCGATACGTATCACCGTAAACCGGCTTCGCACACCAGTTGCAACGAAAAGGGCAGCCTCGGCTCGACACCATATTGAGCGAAAAGAACCCGTGCTTCGCTTGCCAGGCCGCTCGATACTGCTCAACGTCGATCAGATCCCACGCCGCAGGAGGAAACGCATCCAGATGTTTCAGCAACTCTCGGCGTCCGGTATATTGAACCTGCCCGTCGTCATCGAAAAATGCCAGGCCGGCGATAGCCGCCGGGGGCCGCTCCTGCGCTAACTCGAGCAGGGTGGGCTCCCCTTCACCCAGCAACACATAATCGAAACCCGCTTTCAAGTATTCGCGAACGTGATCAGAGGCGTCCGGGCCATGCACGGCAGCCTTGATGTCTTCGGAACGAGCAACCTGAGCCATGGCATACGCGACCTCGCGATTGCGGCTCAGGCACATCTTATTCAGAAAGTTGAAACCGTCCTCATAGACAGCCAGCAGCCGCGGTCTACGTTGTTGCACCGAGCGTCTGATCTTTTCGAGAGGCGCGTCGAAGGTTACGTCACAAAACTCCACGACATAACCGGCATCTCGCAACAGGGAAGCGGCCATCATCGTTTGCAGCGGTGGATACGGCTGCATCTTCTCGGTCTGTTTGCGATCGTTGTAAATGTGATTACTATGTGCGAGAAGAACGTCGACCATACATCTCTCCCTTAAGCGTCAACGGGTTTGCGCGAGACTACGGCTTAAGGGATCCCCCGTAAGCAAGGAACGCCGGATATTGAGCCATTCCCGCGCCATGGACAGCCACAACTCGAGAGGCAAATGGAAGAAGTAGTACCGGAGACGCCAATGCAAGGGCTTGCGCACCAGACTAATGAGCGACCGCGCGGCCGGAGACTTGGCTTTTCTGAAACTCTTGCTGAGCTGGCTGTCTAGAAGAAAGAACGACATCCCCCGATGCAGAGCAGTGCTCGCCTTCTCGCTCAGCCAAGGTAAGTCTGTTCCTCCCAACCCCATGTCGGACCATGCTTCGAGCGAGCCCGGTTCATGAAGTCCCTTTTCGCGCAACTCCGGCCAGATCGGAATCCCAGGATACGGTGTAAACAAGTTAGGAGAAAAGCTGACGTTGGGATAGCGCTCAACAATCTGTCCCATGGTCCGCAACGTCTCTTTGCGATGCGCGTCATCTTCTCCCGGAAATCCGAAGATCAGGTTATAGGTAACCCGGATGTTGGCGGCGGCGCATTTACGCGCTGCCTCGAACATATCCGGTATGTGCTGATGAGCTTTGTTCATTCGTTTCAGCACCTCGGGAGAGGCGGACTCGGTGCCGAAGCCGATGTGGCTCACGCCGCTCTCGCCAAGCAGTTGCACCTCGGCATCGCTCATCCTGCAAAGTAAATCCGTGGAGGCCTGGAACGTCCATCGGATCTTGAGCCCGGCGTTCAGGAACCCTTCTGCGATCGCGACAGCCCTTCTTGTATCGACTAAGAAATTAGAGTCCACCAGGGCAATCTCGGACAAGCTATGCAGCCGGACCAGCCGCGCCACATCTTCCACAATGTGACTGACATCGGCCGGATTGAATCGCCGATTGTAGAAGACCGAATCAGTGCAGTAATTGCAAGCGTACGGACACCCGATACTGGTGGCATAAGGAAGCTTCCGTCCCCCCGCTACCCGCGCGTATGCTTCGTAGTCAACCAGATCGTAAGCCGGTGCTGGCAGTGACGAAAGAGGAGACGCAGGGCGGTCGGGGTTCGAAACGATCTGCCCGTTCTGCTTAAACCAGCAGCCCGGAACAAGATGAAGAGAGCTTCCGGAGCAGATTCGTTTGAGAACCTCCACCAACGTTCTCTCTCCCTGATGACGGATGACGATATCGACGAAATCTTCCTGAAGTGTCTGGGCCGTGACCAGGCTGGGATGCCATCCGCCAAAAATGATAGGAGTGCGCGGGCTCAAGCTCCGGACCAGCCGGCTCGCTGCGATGGCGTCGCGGATCATCGGCCCCGTCAACAGAGACACACCGAATGCAATGCTGCCTTCCAGGTTGATTTCAATCAGCTTCAGGTAATCAGGACAAAGAGCGCCATCAATGATGCACGGCTCAAATCCAGCCGCTCGAAGGCTCGAAGCCAGACTCAACAGTCCGAGCGGCGGTCCGAAAATCTTCCCTTCATACGGAGGAAGGAAAAGCAGTATCTTGCCTCGCCCCGAAGTCAGCACGAGACAACCTCCGCACTCAACTGATGGGCGTCCACTTTCGGTTTCGCTGGGAACCAGCGGTTTGCGGCATCTTTCAGCCAGAGTTCAAATGGCGCAAGATAAAAGTCGTGGTCCAGTCGCCACCGCGCCGAGATGCTGATCAACGCATGAATCAGGCGATTTAGCGGATGCTTACGCTTCTGCCCAATCGGAACTCGGTTGAACGCGATACGAAGGTAATCGCGCATGATTTGCAACCGTTCATGCTGGTTCCCCTTCAACCAGGGAAGAACGGTATATCGCGGGAAGAAATCGACCCAACCTTCAAGAGATTTCGGTACGTCAATTCCAAGCTCGAATGCGCGCTTCATCACCGGCGCTCCGGGATAAGGCGTGAAGATGTTGGTCCAGAACTCTGCACCGGGATACTGGCGGCAGATGTTCATGATCAGCCGAACAGATTCGCGCCGCTCGGGCGGATTCTCTCCGGGAAACCCGAAAATCATATTGAAAGACGGTCGTATGCCGGCCTGCGTGAGTTTATTGGCGGCCTCGTAGATTGTGTCAAGCTTCTGAAAATCTTTGTTCATCAGATGCATGACTTTCTCGGAGCCGGAGTCCGCGCCCTGTGAAACTTGAGAAAGTCCGGCTCGTCTCAAAAGCTTCAATTCGTCAACCGTGAACCGATTGACCAGATTGGTTGAAGCTTGTATGCTCCAATCGAAGCGGATCCCGCTCCGAACCAGCCCTTCGGCGATGCCGATCGCGCGATGGCGATCCACCAGGAAGTTGTCATCCACGATCCAGAGCAGCGACAATCCGTAGCGTGAGACTAAGTCTGTCGTCTCCTCAACCACCTGCTCTGGGTCAAGCGCGTTCCACTTGCGTCCGTAAACGCCGTCGTTCGTGCAGTACGCGCAATTGTAGGGACACGCAAGGCTCGACGTGTACATGGCCCACCGCCGGCCGCACACACGTTGATAGGCGTCGAAGTCCGCCAGGTGATAAGCCTTGGGCGGAAGTTCTCGGATCGGCCTCAATGTGCGAGGCGCGTTGAACACGAGCCGGCCTTCTTCTTTGTAGCCGACCCCAGAAATTCCCTTTAAGCTTTCGCCCGCTTCCAGGTGCTGAATAATCTCAAGAAAGGCATCTTCGCCTTGACCCTTGACGACAACATCGACGCAGTCCGCGGCAAGAGTTTGGTCCGGCAGGAGAGACGGGTGCCACCCGCCGAGCACGACTGGCTTCCCGGGGTAGCGGTGCTTGACCGCTCTTGCAATCTGGATCGTTTCGCGAATCATCGGCCCGGTGACAAGCGAGACGGCGAGGCAAATCGCGTCCTCCATCTCGGAAAGAACCACATCCTGGAACCGGGGCGTGATCGTCGAATCGATGATCCGCACGTCGTAACCGGCTCTCAGCAGCGGCGTCGAAACGGCTAAGATTCCCAGCGGGGCTGTCGCTTCCTGGCTCGAAAATGCGGGGAAAAAGAAAACAATTTTCTTGTTTCGCACTCAGCTACCTTTTCATTCAATTCGGTAATTCGAAATTGCAGTGTAGAGCGGGAGGGGGACGTCGATTGTCGATGGCTTGTAAAACACTTGTAAATTTCGGCTAAGGTCTGTTGGCCCACCGATCCCGCCAACTCCACCGCATCCAGGTCGCAGCGCCGATTGACGTGGGGACTAGCGAGGCTAAGTGGAACCTCGCGCGTCGATATACGTATCGCAGGTAAGTCCATTGGCCTTTCGCTCGCTGCCGCCATGTCAGCTGGTCAGTTGCAAGATGAATTCCCGACACTGGTCCGGGCAATTGATTGGGGAGCAGTCTTCGCCGGAGAACCACGAGGCGTTGCCGCGGCGACTTCAACAGGGACCAGTGCAGCCAGAGTTCGTCTTTGTTCGCCTTGAAGAGCCCCGCGAGCGGTGAGCGGGAATACGTGAGCAACCAGCGATCGACCGCGGTAGGAAGAGCACGACGGGCTTGCTCCGCAACGGGATGCAAAGCGCATGAGAACCACTCGTGAGCAAGCCCAAAGCAGATTGCCTGATACTCTCGAAGGTCGTTCGAAAACATGGTGTCCCATTGGGCCCAGAACTCGTCATTGTCGGCGCTTCGGTCGAGAAACCAGGCTAACTCGTAAACATGCGATGGCCGGAGATGACCGCGCAGCAAGTGCCGGAGTAAGTGCAGGGAAGCGTAGAGGACGGAATCCGCCGGACGAAGCGTTCGAAACGAAAGCTCTTCGCAATGGCGATCCGTAAGGCGCTCCCAGAACATGGCCTCGAGATTCGCAGGGCCGAAGCCTTCCGTAATGCGATCCCAACAGCGAAAGTGAAGTTCTAGCGAGAACGGAATATCGGGGTCAAAATAATCGCCGCGCCAGACCCAGCCGGTTTTGCGAACGAGAGTAGGGAAGTGATCCACGACCGGCTGCGTTTTGCCGTGTCCGGCCGGCTCGAAACCAAGATTCCCCGCGATGGCCGCGGCCCGCACCAGATCTCCCGGACGGAGCAACAGGTCGATGTCATACTGGGTCCGGTGTCGCGGGTCTTGGACGAAGAGAGGCCATTGAGTAAATCCCTTGAGCACCGCGAACTCAATCCGGCTCCTTTCAAACGCCGCGGCAATTTCGCTGTAAGCGTTTTTCAGCCGGTTCCACCGCTCAGCATTGTTCCTTAACTTTTTCTCACACCCAATCCGGATTTGATCTGGTAAGTAAGAACCGCATTGCAGGTAGAGAGGAATTGTCAACCCGGCGCTGTCGCAGAATTTTATGGCTTCTGTCCAGGTGTCGTTTGCAAGCGTGCGGAGCACGGTGCCGTTCTGGCTCGAGAAATTGAGGCCCGCCAGCACTGCTTGGACAAGGGCGGGAACGTCTTGATTTGGTTTGCTCAGCAATTAGCGTTAGCCGGGGCGCCTCAGGTCATTCAACAGCGAGACCGCATCCTCTAGATCGCTATAACTGAGCTCCCAGACTGGTGCCGTCAACAGAGACTCATAAGCCCTTTGCTGCTCGTGTCGAACGCTTTCGGCGCCATACGATGTAAAGCTGGTGAACCAATCGAGAGCCCATTCCTTATCAAACGGCTGTAACTGCGCCCCACCTGTTTGATTGCGATTTAAGAAGACAACGTGTTCTAAGCGACAAGCGGGTATGGTCTGAATCGGCAAGTCTCGAGTGAATGCTTGCACTCGTTGCGTACCGTTCGGCCGCGTGGAGGAAGGCAGGTGAAAGAGTTCTGGAAAGAATCGCTTGGTGTTCTCGCGAAACCTGATGGTATGGCAGTTTCCAATCGCGGAACGGGCCGATTCGGACCGGACGAGAAAGGTGGCGTCATCCGAAACATAAGTCCAACCTGCTCGGCTGCACGCATACGCAAGAGTGCTTTTGCCCGCCGAAGAAGGGCCGCAGAGCACGATTCCCGATCCGTTGTCCGCCACGCACGCACCGTGGATGGGCGCCAGATACTTCTGCTGGATTGTGGTGAGGACCGATACGTCAAGGAAGAAGTAGTACAAGAACGCCGGATCTTTGGCGGCAGCCTCCGTCACCCATCCGAATTGATACCCGGAAGCAAAGTCGCAAACGATGAAATTCTCCGGATCTGAAACGATGGACAGAAGATGACCGCGCGACCGGAAGCTAGGCGCACGCGGCAAGCTGTCGGACTGATTCTCAGATACACCCAGGGACAGCACAAGTGATTCCTGTTGGAACGCCTGAGGAAAGTAGCCCCATGTCTCGGAAGCGGCGCGAAGAATATGCTGCGAGTTGCTTTCCACCCGAAGCGGAAACCCGAGCGGAAAGAGCGTGCGCGAATAGAAAAAATCACGGCTGGCAAGGAGCGGGTCATCATACGCCAGCCGTGGGTCCATCTGCTTTGGCATGGAACTAACTAGCCCTAGAGTATGCAGTTTTCCCGGCGCTTTCTAGTGCTCTACAGGGAAATCACGAATCTTTTACAATCATCTCTTTGATTCAGCGAGCACATCCTTCAGCCGTGCGCGATAAAGCGCGGGCATTCCCAATCCCCGTCCGCAGTCGCTTGCAAACACAATCGCGGCAGAGTCTTCCTCCCACGCGGGTGCAAACGAATTACAGTTTCCGCGCGTCACTTGGGCGGTTTTCCCGCTTTGACGATCGACGAGGTAAATCTGTGTTGAGCCGAACGTTGGCCGCGCAGATACGACCCACTGACCGCTCGGCGACGTACTGGATTCTTTCGTTAGCCTTTCGAGCGGCGTTCCGCGTGGAATTAGTAGCTGGTATCTGCCATCCCTGATCGACTGATAAACAAGGCCGCCCTGAACTGGAATTGGGGAGGACGAGTAAATTGCACCTGGCTCGACGGCAATCGCTTGCCATCGTCGATTGGCCTCTGTTGCGTAAGTTATCGTCGTAAAGCCCGCAGCCGCGAGAGCTAAAACGCCGGCCGTCGAAACGGCAACAAAAGCTGGTCTGTTACGAACAGAGACTCCCGCGACCAACATCGCCAACCAAAACATCGTCCCAAGAATCCAGACTTTGGGAAACATCCAGCTCCAAGCTGGACGCATCGGGATCGCGAGGAACAAGTAGCAGAGGACTAGGGGAATGCGGTAGCGTAAATTGGCATGATCGAGCAGCAGGGCAGTAGGCACGACAAGCAGAAGAAAGGTGTAGGACGCCGTGTTGGGAGAAAGGAGAAGAAGCGTTAGAAGGAAACCCGCATAGCTTATTCGAATGTTCTTTGCTCGTCCAAACCCCAGGAGTGATACTGACAACACTGCAATTACAAAGAACGCGCGTAAGAAGGAGAACAATGGCGGGAAATCGAGAAGCGGTGAGGGATTCAGTTCAGGCTCTCGCACAAGCAGGCGACGTAGCAGAGTGGCAAGTGTCCCATTCGCCGGATTGAACGGATCAAGCGTTTCGCCCGCAAGCGATCTCGGCAATACCGTTCCGGCATAGTAAGCGAGATCGGACCAGCCAAACAGGGCGACTGTGACCAATGTGCAGACGGCTATGGCCGCGCACATGCCGGCGATTGCTTTCGCTTGCCGCCTCCATGCAAAGTACAGAACGAAAGGAATGGTGATGAGTTTGAGGCTGCAGATCAGGCCCAGGATTGCCCCCGCGAGAAAGCTCCGTCTGGCGTTCAGCAGATAACCAGCTGCCGTCAACAGGAACAACACAAAAACGTAATACTGGCCAAGCACCAGATTGGTGTGGAGCGATCCGGCTCCTAGAACAAGCAGTCCGACGACGCCTGCAACGCCAAGATTCGTCATCCGTGTCAACAGCCAGATAGTTCCTCCCAGGAATACAAGATCCGCCAGTAACCAGAGTCGCTTAGCCTCTTGCATTGTGAAGCCTGTTAAAGGCACAAACCGCAGCATTGTTAGCGGCGTCTGAGGGATGTAGCCGCCCAGTCTGCTCGGAGTAACAAAAATATCGATGTGCTGCTGAAATCGCGGCATGTCGTAGAACTCCCGCAGCGGCTGTTTCTCGAGTACAAGATGGGCAGCCGTATAGTAGCTGGGGAAATCCGACTCGGTGTAAATCCAGGCCTGGCGGAATGACCGGCCTAACAGAACCAAAAAGGTCGCGAATACGAGAACCGCAAGTCGCGATCTCATTCAGACCGTCAAGACTTCTCGGTTGACCGTCTCAAAATGGAAGGCGTCGACCTCAGCTCGCGATTCGAGTGCGACATAACCAAAGCCAATGACAGCGAGGAAAAGGGTCAGGATTTCGCTATCCCCCAGGTTGTGTTCAAAGCAGCCCTCGAGCAGAACCGCGATGATCACGGCGACTCCGCCATGTAACGTAAACCTTACCTGTGTCATGTTTACTTGACACGCGCCGCGGTAAAAATCACGAAGGATGCGACCTACAAACCACAGGAGAGCCAGTAGAGCAGGGATGCCTCGCTCGGCGGCATATTGAAGATAAATGTTGTGCAAATGCCCATAAAAGCCCTTGGGCAGCGGTAGCGAAGTTCCGCTAGGGAGATAATTCGTGAACTGCTTTCCAACCTGTTCTGGACCAAGGCCAAACCACGGGTGTTTGCGGATCATCGCCCATCCGACTTGGGCGCTTAGCAGTCGATGAGCGTTTGAATCGAGGTCTACATGTGGCTTTACAGCCGAAACCACACGCTCGCGGACCTGAACAGGACCGAGCAGCAGTTCGGCAACGATTAAAGCCGGTAACAGCAACGCGACCCTTCGTTTCCATTTCCAAATCAGGTAAATACATCCGGCCGGCATGCCGAGGAGAAATATGCTCCGAGTCAGACCAAGGACAGTCGCAGCCCACAGGACCGCAACGACGAAGAAGCCGACGGGTCGCCAGCGGGTGCTTGGCGGCGAAAAGAGCAGCAGCGAGAGCAGCATCAGCAGGACAATCATCTGCTCTCCCCCGAACGTCATCCAGTGGCTTGCGAATCCAGTAAACCGGCCGTCCAGGAAAAACCCATAGTTGTACGCGTATTGCTCTTCCGCTAAACGATAACGATGCAGGTACTGGACGCCGCTCCGGAGTGCGGACAGGAAAGCTATCCCGCCCCACATAATCACAGCCGTCCTTAGCTTTTCGATTCCCCGAAAGGTTGTGAATACCACGGGTAATGTGGCGAAAACATAGAACTTTCTGATCTGCGGAAGCCCGTGAACGGGATCGCCGGATAGTAGAAGAGATACAACTGTCAACCCGAGGAAAAGCCCAAGTGGGGCTTTGACAGGTGGAAACCGCAGCTTCGTGCCCGAGGCAAGCAGAAGAACAATCGCCAGGCCTAAAAAGAACTGGGAAAGCGCGATCGAAAACAGGATCGTCGTAATCGATCCTAGCGCTAAGAGATAAGCCACCCGCTCCATGCCGGCGAATCTCATGTTATGCCCGAAGGAAGGCTGGATTTATTCGCCTGCTGTAAACATCTTGTAAATTTCCCGAATTCAGCGGTGGGTTGCCTTCTCTGGGTTTTGTTTTCGGGCTAAGTTGGTTTTTCGACGGAGATTATGGCCTATCCAGTTCCGAGCCGGACCCCAGTAGACACCGAGGTCTCCTATGAGGATCGGCTGGATCTTCTAAATTTCGCAAGTTATGTGTTGGCGCGCTGGCGATTAGTGGCGCTTACTTGTCTCGTCGCGCTCTGCGCCGCCGGTGTCGGCAGCTTCATAATGCCGACAAAATATACCGCCACGGCGACCCTGCTGATTGAGCCTCCGGCTGGTCAGGATCCTCGCGGCGCGACCGCCATAAGCCCCGTTTACGTCGAATCGTTGAAGACGTACGAACGCTTCGCTCTCAGCAGTACGTTGTTCTCGCGAGCCTTAGATGAACTAGGATTACGCAAAGCCTACCAGGGCTCTTCTGTCGAATCGCTGAAGAAAAGTGTTCTTCGTGTCACCAAGCCAAGAGATATGAAGATACTCGAAATCAATGCCACCTTGCCGGATCCCGTAAAGGCTCAGGCACTTGCCAAGTTTATGGCCGAGGGAACGGTCCGGCTAAGTGGAATGGTGGACCAGCGCTCGCAGGCAGATCTGACTGACCAGGCTCGCAAGCAACTGGAAGAGGCACGCATGCGGTCGGATACCGCGGAGAAGGCGCGGAACAACTTTCTTGCCAGCGACCCGACTGAGCCGCTGGAAGCTGAGATCAGGAACGGGACGGAGCAAAAACTCCGCTTGCAGAATGAACTGACGGAAGCGCGAATTGACTTGGCGGACTACGATGCGCGCATGCGCTCGGCCTCGCCACAAGACCAGGACCCGCGAGACGCGGGCCGCATGCGGGAGCAAATCGCGGCATCGAAGGCAAGAACGGCGCAGATCGAACAGTCGGATCGGGAACTTGGACAATCATTATCGTCCAAGGGCCTGATACTCGAAAAAAGAAAACATCAGCGTGAGGTGCTCGACCTCGAACGTCAATCCGCTCGAGCGCAGTACGAATTGGCGACAACTCGATACAACGAAACTCTCGCCTCGGCAGCGTTTCGCAGCGAGCGTCTGGAAATCGTTGATCCAGGAACAGTACCGGAGCGGCCGAGTTCACCGAACATTCCGTTGAACCTGGTGATCGCGTTTTTCGGCGGCTTGCTGAGTTCTCTGGCATTCGTGACATTCGGATTCAGTGTCAAGAGGCTCCGTGCTTCGTCTGGCCGAAGCGCGTACTACAACCGCTAATGCGGCTCCTCTACCGCCTTCCGAACGATCGACTTCTTTACAACGCGCTCGGGTTGGGATTCCTCGCAGCGGCAATAGCGCTCCTTCCTAGTTGGCCGGCAAAGGCA